>SLQC01000203.1 GCA_007131625.1 Balneolales bacterium
ATGAATTCCATGAAGGCCGGTCATCATATAGTAGATACTGAAAAAATTGGCGGCCATTTCGTGTTCAAGCCCATCATAGGAGTATGATCTGCCGGGAAAAATTCCCTTGCCGAACTTCTCCATATATTCGAAATACTTGATCACCATAAACGTCGCCGCCAATGCGATGGTCGCGACCATATAGTTGATTGCGGGTTTGATTTTGTCCAGCTGGACTGCACGAATTGCCAGGGCAATGGTGAGGCTGCTCGCGATCAGCACAACCGTGTTGGTTGCGCCGAGTCCGGTATCGAGCTCCCTGGCTGCCAGATAGAAAAGATCGGGATGCCACGAGCGATAGATGATATAGGCGACAAACAGCCCGCCAAACATAAGAACCTCAGTGGCAAGAAATATCCACATACCCATTTTGGAAGTCTCGAATTGTTGATTCTCATCAACAAAATGGTGTTGCAAGTGCGATTTTCTGACAACCTGTTCCGTCTGATTCCCCATATGTAGTGTGATTGGTGCTTAAAAGTTTTTCGATTATGTCGTTTCTCGTTCCACCGGAGCGTCATGAGCTTCTGTCTCATTGGCAATCCCCATCCGGAATTCCCTCATTGGCTTGTGATAATCGTACGACCCGTTCAGAATAACCGGTGTATACTCAAAATTGTGAGGGGTGGGTGGAGATGATGTCATCCATTCCAGGGAGCGGGATTTCCATGGATTTGAAGGAGCGTCAGGCCCGCGGAAAAGTGAATAGACCAGGTAAACGGTCATGATCAGGAAACCGAGTCCCAGTATATAGGAGCCGATGGTTGAAAACTGATGCAACCCCTGAAACTGATCCACATAGTTGAAATACCGTCGGGGCATACCCTGGCTACCCATGACAAATTGAGGCAGGAATGTCATGTTAAAGGAGACAAAAATAATTCCGCAGGTAATGCGTCCCCAGAACTCACTGTACATCTTACCGGTGATCTTTGGCCACCAGTAATGGAGCCCGCCGAGCAGTGCAATTACCGTACCTCCCATCATTACATAATGGAAGTGCGCGACGATGTAGTAGGTGTCGTGGAGGTGGACATTGATTGAAAGTGCACCGATCATGATCCCGGTCAATCCGCCGATCGTAAAAAGGAACAGGAAGGCAAGTGCGTAGAGCATCGGTGTTTTCAGGTCGATGGAGCCCTTGTACAATGTGGCCACCCAGTTAAAGATCTTGATTCCGGTCGGAACGCCGACGAAGAAGGTCAGGAACGAGAAGACAACAGATGACAGCTCGGACTGCCCGGATACGAACATATGGTGTCCCCAGACAAGAAAGCCGATGAATGCAATGGCCAGACTCGAAAGTGCGATCGCCCAGTAGCCAAAAATAGTCTTTCGGGAGAAGGTGGAGATCAATTCAGAGATTATCCCGAATGCAGGAACAATCATAATATATACAGCCGGATGAGAGTAGAACCAGAAAAAGTGCTGGAAAAGGACCGGATCGCCGCCCATGGAGGGATCAAAAATACCAATACCGAGGACCCGTTCCATGGCGAGCAGCAGTACAGTGATGGCCAGGATCGGCGTGGCCAGAATCTGAATGATGGCCGTAGCGTAAAGAGACCATAAAAACAGCGGCATCTTGCTCCAGGAGAGGCCAGGACTACGCAATTTGTGCAGGGTTACAATGAAATTGAGGCCGGTCAGGATTGAGGAAAAACCGAGAATAAACACCGCAAGCGTCATGGATACAACGGCCGTTTCGGTCTGAGTACTATATGGTGTATAGAAGGTCCATCCAGTGTCGACTGCTCCGTTTACGATGGAGTAAAGCGCAAAAAGGGCACCAAAAATGTAAATCCACCAGCTGGCGAGGTTCAGTCGGGGAAAGGCCACATCCTTGGCTCCGATCATTATGGGCAGAAAGAAGTTGCCCAGAGCGGCCGGAATTGACGGAATGATGAACAAAAAAATCATGATCGCCCCGTGGAGGGTAAAGATCTGGTTGTAGGTATCGGCGTCAATGATGCTCTGGGCCGGGGTCAGGAGCTCGGTTCGCAGCAACAGGGCAAGCAAACCGCCGACAAAAAAGAACAAGGTGATAGAGCCGAGATAAAGTAAGCCGATCCGTTTGTGATCGACGGTAAAAAGCCATGAGAGAATTCCTTTCTCGTGATTGAGATACGTGTGTTTCGGATGTTCGTCGATCGGGAATTCGCGTATCTTCAGGGTATTTGCGGTGCTTTCTGCCATAAGTGAGTTAATCTTGCAGTTCTTTGATAAAAGCGATCAAACCTTCAATTTGCCTTTCGTCCAACCGTCCGGAGTAAGACGGCATGTTTGCCGGATATCCGGCAGTTACTTCCGCCTGCGGGTCAATGATAGATCGCCGCAAATAATCCTCATCGGCCACAACAACGGAACCGTCCACAAGCTCCCGTTCGGTTCCAAATAACCTGAGTAATGTGGGTCCGACCCGGTCAGTCCCGTCAAGTGAGTGGCAGGCATTGCATCCTGCGCTGGTAAAAGTTTGTTCTCCGAGATCTGCCAGCGGCATGTCTTCGTCGATTTCAAGTCCGGTATCCAGCCACTCATCAAACTCTTCGGCACTGAGCACGTGCACCATGGCAAGCA
>SLQC01000308.1 GCA_007131625.1 Balneolales bacterium
GCTCGCCACTGCTCGATCAACGAAAACATCTTCTCTTGTTTTTCACTAAACATGGTTTTTTAAACCACAAGCTACGCCGGATTCAGGCTTTCAAAAAAGATGTAGTTGCTCGGATGCATACATTTCTTCCACCGAGCCCAGCTGTTCATATGGCTGTCCTGCCCGGAGATCTCTCCGTACGGCTCTCAGTGCCTGTACGTGGGACTCGATCAGACCCGGAATTACGGTTTTTCCGCCGGCATCAATGACCCGCGTGTCCGCACCGATATAAGGCTGGACTTCTTCGTTACCGTCCACAACTACAAATCTCCCGTCGTGAACCGCGACGGCCTCCACCCTGGAAAAATTCTCATCCACGGTCAGTATTTGTCCGTTGAGAATAACCAGATCTGCCGGTGTATCGACGATCGCAGGGGCATCGGTGATCGCCGGCGAATCGGTAGTATCCGGTGTACAAGTCGGGAAAAATGCAACGGTCATAAAGTAAAGAAGCAGATATCTCAGACGCATAAGAAAAATCTAACCCCACAAGTTTGGCATTGCACGATAATAGCCGTCACGGACATTTCAATTCGTGATTTTCGTTTCATTAACGCGTTTCATTGAGCATGTGTCCTTATGTAACAGGTATTGTAAACAATTAAAATAATGAGAAAGATAACGGTAGAACAGGATAGATAAATGGCAGGGTACAGATTTGATTTTTCCTGATTACTGCAAGGCAGCTAATTCTGAAATTCAGGCAATAAATTAGGGAGAAATTTTAGTGATTCTGGCATAGAATAATTCGAAATCCGGCAAATAATGTCGATTTTGGCGCCTTTTTTGCTGGAAAAGCATTATACTGTTCAATACAACTGTTCTTTACACCCGATGCATTTCCCTCAATTTGAAGGTGTCCGCCATGAAATTTTTGTTTCCGACTATTCTGTTCCTGTCTCTGATTTATTCCGATGCTGAAGCTCAATTCGCTGGTGGCTCGGGAACTGAGGAGAATCCCTGGCAGGTGGAGACACTGGAACAGCTGCAGCTCATTGCCGATACCCTGTACCTGGACCAGCATTTCATCCAAATAGCGGATATTGATGCCGGTGAAGAAGAAAACGGCACAAACTTCAACCCCATCGGGGAATCTGAATCTCCGTTTACCGGAACCTATGACGGGAACGGGTTTATCATTTCCGGATTGACGATCAACCTGAGCGGTGCAAATGGTGCCGGACTATTTGGATATGCCGAAAATGCCCGGATCAAAAATACGGGACTAGTCCTTACCACCGTTTCGGGTAACCGATTTGTTGGCGGACTGGCCGGATGGTTTCGTGGCGGGTGGATAAGCAACTCCTTTTGTAAATGCACGATTTCGGCAGATGGCCGTGCCGGTGGGTTGGTCGGGTACAATTGGAGTGGAGAAATCAGCGATTCCTATGTTGCAGGTGATATTTCGGGAAATTTTCGAATCGGTGGATTGGTAGGGGTAAATGTGGATAACGGATCCGTTTCTACTTCCTATGCCGGCGGCAAGGTAACGGGAAATGATCACATCGGAGGGCTTGTCGGGCAGAATGATGCTTCCGTGATTAACAGCTATTGGGACATGGAAGCAACCGGTCAAAATGATGGAATTGGATTTGGAGATACAAATGGCGCAACCGGACGTACCACCTCCGAAATGACGGGCGCCTCTGCCTATGATTACATGCCTGAATTTGATTTCCGGAGGGTATGGCTACTGACCGAAGGGTATCCGGCACTGAATTGGGAAGATGTGCAAGCGATTGAGCCCCCGGAGCTGGAAGCTCCACCCATGGTCGAACTGATATCTCCTGAGGATGAGGCTATCATCAATCATCCAAAACCTGATTTCTACTGGAATGAGGCCAGAGACGCCTTTTCGTATCAGATCCAGATTGCCACGGACGAAGATTTTGATTCGCTGCTCGTTGACAATCAGGAATTGGAGGAGACTTTTTATCCGGCAGAAGACTCCCTGCCATCCAACACACCCTGGTTCTGGCGAGTCCGGGGAATAAATCCTGCTGGCAAAGGGGAATGGAGCGAGACAAGGTCATTTACTATTCTTGACACTCCGTTCGCCGGCGGATCGGGAACAGAATCCGATCCCTGGCATATTTCCTCCGTGGAACAACTGCAAGACATCAACGAATATCCCGAAAGCCACTTTCTTCAGGTCCGGGATATCCATGCCGGTCATACCGAATTCTGGAATGACGGCAAAGGGTTTAAACAGATAGGATGGAGAGAAAGCGGGGACCATTTTCATATTTTTTCCGGCACCTTTGACGGTGGCGGATTTGAAATCTCAGGATTGGTGATAAATCGTGCCGAAAGCTATTTGGGTCTTTTTGGATATACGGAAGAAGCTCGAATCAAAAATATAAGCCTTGTAGAAGCTTCCATTTCTGGGGCAAGCCAGACGGGTGGTTTGGTCGGATGGATGAGGAACGGGACCATAAAAAATTCCCATTTTTCCGGGGAAGTGACGGGCGGCAGCAACACAGGCGGTCTTGTCGGCAGGATCTCAATTACCCAAATAGAGCATTCCTCTGCCACAGGTTATGTCCTGGGCGGTATGAGTGTTGGTGGATTAATCGGCAGAAACAGCGGTAGTGATATTACGGACTCTTACGCCAGGGTAGAAGTGAGCCAACGATGGAGTTTAGGTCATGCCGGTGGATTGATAGGTTTAAGTTCAGGAAATATCGAAAACTCCTATGCCGTGGGCAATGTTACCAGTTCCAATTCATATATTGGAGGTTTGATTGGGAGCCACAGAGGGCTTATAAAAAACTCCTTTTCTGAAGGTAACGTATCCGGTGAAGACCGGATCGGCGGATTGATCGGAGAAAATCGTGGGGAAGTGCGAAATGCCCATGCCACAGGAAATGTATCGGGTAGAGATTTGATTGGTGGACTGATCGGCAAAAACTTCAGCGATGTCCATGATTCTTATGCCGCAGGGGAAGTTGCGGGCAAACGTGAAACGGGAGGATTGACCGGATTAAATACAGGCAATATTACCCGTTCACATGCTGCCGTGGACGTGACCGGTTACGTTTTTACGGGAGGCCTGGTTGGCCGAAACCAACGCAATATAACCAGTTCCTATGCCGGCGGTGACGTATCGGGTAATGGCTATGTTGGTGGTCTGACCGGGTCCAATGCCGGTATAAGCATTGTGCAAGGCTCCTATTCCCTTGGCAGCGTTGAGGGCGAACAACGGGTCGGAGGTCTTGCCGGCGCCAACCTGAATGACGCTCAAATTCATCATTCTTTTTCCGCAGGTAACGTATCCGGCGATGAAGAAACCGGCGGTTTTCTCGGATTCAATGATGCCAATTTGGAAAACAGTTATTGGAATACGGAATCCAGTGAGCTGGAACAAGGGATCGGAAGTGGTGCGTCAACCGGTGCGACCGGCTTGACCACGGATCAAATGACCGGTGAATCGGCTTTCAATCATATGACTGATTTTGATTTTTACAACTTCTGGCTCCTGACGGAAAGTTATCCTGCTTTATTTTGGGAAGAGGTGACGGCTGTCCCGCCTCCGCCGATAACCGTTGCTCTTTCCAGTCCAGCCAATGAACAGACAGGGCTGCCGGTCCGGGACACTCTCCGCTGGCAGAAAAGTGACCGGATCGATGAATATCAGCTTCAGATTTCAACTTCTGAGGATTTTTCAAATCTGATCGCCGACAGCACATTGTCAGATTCAAAGTTCGCATATGAGCTGGAGTATGAAACCACCTGGTACTGGAGGGTAAAAGCGCTTTATATGACGGGTGAAGGCGACTGGAGTGATATTTGGAGTTTTGAAACCGTAGTGTCCACTTCAGCAGGACACGATGAGCTGCCGGTTACCTATAAACTCCATCAAAATTATCCGAATCCGTTCAACCCGGTAACGGTGATCCGATACGAATTGCCTGAAAACAACGAAGTGCTCATTGAAATTTATGATATTCTGGGCCGCCGTGTGGCGGTACTCGTCAACGATATGAAGAAGGCCGGAGTTCAGCGAACCGTCTGGGATGCCTCCAACGTCGCTAGTGGAACCTATCTGTACCGCCTGCAAGCCGGCGATTTTATACAAAGTCGATCCATGTTATTGGTGAAATGAGCGGGCTGCAAAGCTCTGTCCATCTTGTACTTTGAAATAATCCTCCTGAGAGCACGGAAATTACGGAGATACTGGAAATGCACCAATTGTAAATACCAGTCCAGGCCTGGAATAATCTGATGAGTCACGTGACTGGCAGGGCATTCCCGGCATTGAGCGAACGCTCGACGGGTGATTGTGGGCAACCTGGTACAGCGGAGGCACACGGGAACCGGAAAATTATGTATTGCTGGTGACCAGTGATGACGACGACAAAACATGGTCCCTGCCACTGGTGGTTATCTATCCGGAAACAGCAAAGTTCGAAAAAAACAATACGTTGAGAGTGTTGAAAATAATCGGGTGAAGAATGATTTACAGTAAACAGGTTTGTTTTTTTTGACTTTTAAGGTTCTGAACCTAAAAACAATAAAAATTAACAGATATAAATTTTTATAAAATAGTTGACATTGAGCTATCCTTCGTTAATTTGCTATTAAAGAATGTTAATTTTTTGTTCCTGTTTGTTAATAATACAAATCGATGAAAACCGGGCCAGTCGCATACAAACGCTTGGCACTCCTTCCGGGGAGCAAAGGACAGATGAACGGTCCTCCTGTAGCCGCTCCGGCATATCAAAAACGCTCATCAGAAAGCACTCGCTATTCTTCAATCGCCGTCGGCCGGCAATATTCCGGTTCACCACAGCTATTGCCGGAGAATGTTCCGGGAATTCAGGGATAATCTGCCGCAAAGCGCACGGCCACTTATCCTCGCTCTCAGCACTATCGAAGTGAGGTTCTTGTTTATAGTGACCCAAACAAGGAGTACCATCATGAAAAAATCTATTCACTCTGCTGACGGCCGGGAACTCCCGGCGCAACCACAAAAGACGCTTATCGTAGTGTACCATGGCATACGATCCAGGTCTGAGTGTAGAATAGCGTATACCGTTGCATTTACTGCCGGTTTCTATCGGTCATTTACGAGTGTAACCATTCATTTTCAGGACTTATGAAACTTTTAAAATGCTTCAATCTCCTTTTCATAACCGTTTTCATGCTTTTTGTGGCTCTGTTACATTTCTCTGCCTGCAACGTGGCAAATTCAGACGAGGAGAAATCCTACAACAGTTATTTCCCAATGGGTGAAAATTTATTTTGGGAATATGAGTTAACCTATTCGGATAGTGATCCTGAGCGCCCGCAATTTCCTTATCCATCGCATTTTACCACACGGATCCTTGATATCGTCGAAGTCGACCAGAACGACTATTACAGGATTGAAAATTATTTTGTACCCGGGATGGCCTGGACAGGGGGCCCCGCATTGTTTCGAAGAAATGAGGAAGAAGTATTCGTTTATTTTCAGGAAGAAGAGCATTTGTTTTATACGTTTGATGACCCTGATACGCTTTTATTGCACTGGCTGTATATTGGTGGAAGCAAGGAGAACCAATCAGATTATTGGAACCGGGTCTATTCTATAGATGAAGAGGAAGTTATTATTCAATGGAGTCTGGGGAAAAACATAGGAAGAAGTCACCTGGTGTGGGAGGAACACTTTAAAGAGGGAATCGGAAGAACAAAAATTGTAATAAAGGGTCAGAGATTTGGAACAACCATATATGAGCTGACAAATACCAACATAACGGATGGAAAATAGCCATGAAAAACTCCAGGAAGAGCTTTTTTGCATTTGTTTTCATACTGGTCATTTCATCGACCAGTTTTGGAGATACAATGATTTTTATAGGAAAATCCATCTGCATAATAAAAATAAGACCATGAAGCTGTTTAATAAATATATTTTGTTGGCGGCTCTGTTACATTTCTCTGCATGCAACGTGGCAAATTCAGACGATGAGAAATCCTACAACACCTATTTTCCATTGGGTGATCATTTATTTTGGGAATATGAGCTAACCTATTCGGATAGGGATCCTGAGCGCCCGGAATTCCCCTATTCGATGCAATTTACTACCCGTATAATCGACAAAGTAAAAGTCAATCAAAATTACTATTACAAAATTGAAAATTATTTTATAACCAGGACGCCATCTCCGGGGGACGTCGCGTTGATCCGGGAAAGTGAGGACAATATTCTGATCTTTTTCGAGGGCGAGGACCATTTGTTCTATTCTTTCGATGAAATTGAGGCACAATGGACCCTTCCGCTATATGAAAACGAAGCCAGGACTAAAATCTGGAATTATTGGAGCCAGATAACTTCTATAAATGATGAAGAAGTTATTATTCAATGGAGTATGTTTAAAGACATTGGTAGAAGTCATTTGATATGGGAAGAACATTTTAAAAAAGGAACAGGAAGAACAAAAGTCGTTTTAAAAACTCAGGTATATGGTAAAGCCATATGGGAATTAACAAATACCAATGTAAATCAAGGAGGATCACCATGAAAAATTCAATAATACCATTTATGGCCTTTGTCATGATGCTTGTAATACCGACGACTTCATTTGGAGATACAATCATCATAGAGCCTGTTGAAGAAGTAATTAAACGATCGGATTTAATCATAGAGGCAAGCGTGGTTGACATTGATTATTATCCCATTGAACGTTCATCATTAGGACATGCATTTATTACCCTTGAGGTTGATGACTTTCTGAAGGGAGAGTCAGACACTCGGATCGTCACGAAACGGTTTGGCGTAGACGAGTCAGGCAAACAATTATTTGGCAAAAATACACCGGTATTTGAGTTGGGCGACAGGGTCATTGTATGTCTCCGGGAAGAGGCCGACGGATATTATTTGCATTTGGGACTTTACCGGGGAACCTTTCATGTCAGCGAGAATGATGTTGTCAAGAATTATGACATGGACATAAATGAGTTCAAATCGCATATAGTCAATGTAGTTAAAGGCGGTATTGAGGAGTTTCCCGAGCCCGCCACAGATCCTTATGATGTCAAAAATTTTGATCCTTCAAAAAAAATGAAGATGGGTCCAGACTCACACTTCTATATATTAAGTGGACATGGCTCACATTTGGATGGACACTTTGAAGCGTTCGATGAGACCTGGGACTTGTCGTACAATCCCGTCCAATTTCACTACAATGAAGATAATGTACAAATTTCGGCTTCAACATCTACTATGCTTGAGAGGATCAACGACGCTTTTGATGTCTGGAATGAATTAGCCCACTCCGAACTAAAATTTGAAACAATTACATCCTCACATTTAACAAGCCAGGGTCAAGTAGATAATGATGTGAGTGTGATTTTATGGGATGATTTGCCATCTCATATAATTGCGAGAGAACATCCTCATCCAAAAGAAGACGGGGTTGGTACGAAGGTCGGATCTGATATAGTATTCAATTCAAACATCGACGCTATGAATTGGCATGTTAGTCCTAATCCTCTGAATATAAGAGATGATGAAAATATAGATTTTGTGGATATACTTATTCATGAACTTGGGCATACTCAAGGGCTTGATCATACAAGTGTATCATCAACGATAATGTATGGTGGTGGATATGAAAATACAGATATTTTTCCCACAAGAACATTGGCGGATGGTGATAAAGCTGGGGCCGTTTATCAGCACACAGTACCAGAACTTTCCGGAACGGTATCACATAGTGTTGTTCTATCACATAATCGAAATATTATTACCATACCGAAAGGATCGGAATTGAATCTGCACGCAGATTTGAAAGTGAATGAAGGAGTTACCCTTGATATCGAGCAGGACATGACCGTCAACTTTTTGGATGATGATCTGAAGATTGATGTTGATGGCACTTTTACGGCCATTGGAACCTCTTCGGAACGCATTGCGTTCAACGCCAATGGTAACTCAAATCTCGAGATTCTGGCCAATAACGGGGCCACCATCCGGCAGACCGATGTGGATGGGATTGACGTAACCGTCAGCGGCAGCGGGCAGAGCGCCGTCATCTGGGACAGCCGGTTCCTGAATGCCGGCTTTGCCGTTACCCTGGACGGATTGTCCAGTGTTTCCTTTTTGAGAAATCATATTGACGATGCCAGTTTTGCCGGTCTGCATCTGGTCAATTTTCAGGGTTCCAACACCATCGGCCGGAATTCGATAACGAATGCCACCCAGAATGGCATACGACTCAATAATTCGGAAATCGATGATTTTTATATGAACGTGGTGGAAGACGGGTCCAATCGCGGGATACAGCTGATTTTCGGTTCGGACGGATTCCTGACGGACTTTGACGAGCAAGAGGAAGGCAAAAACCGGTTCAAAAACATGGGAGGCACCCATATTGAGGTGAGTAGCAATTCGTTGGCCTTTTTGGGTGATTCCGAGTATGTGTCAAAAAACGCGGTATACAGTACGGATCAGGAATTCTCGGATGAGTATGTATGGAATGCGAACACCAGCGCCACGGTATATGCCCATCATACCTACTGGGGGACGACCAGTGCTCCATCGAGCAGTTTGTTTGACGGGCTGGTGGATTATTCCAATCATGAAACCAGTGATGATACAGGTTCCTCGGGCTCCCCATTGGCAAAATCTGTCAGCCCGGGCTCGCAGCCAACAGAAGAACAACGCAAGGAGCGGCTGCATGAGCTGATTAGCGAGCTGGATGAGGATGCCTGGCGAAACGGCAACGACCGGCGGCTTTCGGAGCTGTACATGTACATGCGAATGGATCGCAATGACAAAATGGATCTGCGAGATCAGATCCTGGCCACGATCGCCGAATGGTCGTCGCGCCGTTCCGTCCTGACGAGTGATTACGGCGACTCGCCCGAGGTGCGTCAGGCGGTGGAAACAGCGATGCTTCTTGAAATTCGACTTGCATTCCGGGACAGCGACTACGAACAGGCCGACCGGCTCAACGCCACGATGGAACCCTATATTCAGTTGACCGAAAACCGGGTGGCCCTGTTGGAAAATGAGGTTTCCCTGAATATTCACTATCGGGATTATGCCGGAGCCCTGCAGGCGCTGGATCAGGTCCGGACGCTAGCCGACGGTGAATCTTTCCAGGATGAGCAAAGCCTGGACATCATGGAGTACTATCTGACGCGCAGGCTTGGGGATGGCGAAGAAGGTTCCGGCAGGGAGGGAAAGATGGCCTCTGACGATGCACAGGAGATGCAGGAGCCGAAGCCGGAGTCGTATGCCCTGAAGGCCAATTATCCGAATCCGTTCAATCCGGTGACGGTGATCCCTTTCGCTCTGCCCGATGCCGGACAGGTGCTCATTGAAGTGTATGACATACTGGGCCGCCGGGTCGCGGTATTAACCGACCAAACTTATGAGGCAGGCCGCCACCAGGTCAGCTGGGACGGCACGAGGGCGGCCAGCGGAATCTACATTATACGGATGCTGGTCACCGAACAAGACAACCACCGGCATGAGTTTCACCGGAATGTCACGCTCGTAAAATAAGATATTTCGCAAAGGCTTGCTTACCACTCCGGTTACCTGGATTCATTTTGTTCCGGGTAACCGGAATCAAGGTCACCATTCAATTGATAGCACATATAAAATGTAAAAACAGTTCCCATGACCACACTTCTTATAATCATTCTCATCATGTTGACAGCTCTTCCGGTGCAAGACCAGTTTGCCGGAGGTTCGGGAACCGAAGAAGACCCGTATCAGGTGGAGACGCTGGGACAGCTACAGGCCATTGCCGATACCAGTTATCTGGACAAACATTTTATTCAAATTGCCGATATAGATGCAAGTGAGACCGTAGAATGGAGCGACAGTCTTGTCTTTGAACCGATTGGATGGTGGCAAGACTTTGAAAACAACAGTCCGTTTACCGGCTCCTATGATGGCAGCGGTTTTGCCATCACGGATCTGCATATCGATCAACCAAACGGGTATAATGTGGGTTTGTTCGGTTATATTGATGGTGCAGTAATTAAAAATGTGGCATTGAAAAATGGAAACGTTTCGGGTAATACTCGTGTGGGGGGGACTTGTAGGTGTCAACAGGGGCGAGGTTTTCAGCTCGTATAGCACAAACGCGGTCTCGGGTGAAACTGGTGTAGGGGGATTGGTCGGACGCAATTGTGGTTATATTGATGACTCGCACGCTATGGGTGCGGTTTCGGGTTTGTTTTCAACAGGTGGTTTGGTTGGAAGTGGGGGGGCTGACAATACTTGTGGTGGCTCAATTAACAATTCCTATGCCACAGGCGCAGTTTCGGGTGATATTAATATTGGCGGGTTGGTCGGCTATTTTGGTAATATTGGTGGTGGAGTAAGCA
>SLQC01000362.1 GCA_007131625.1 Balneolales bacterium
AGATACCGAATTCTTTCTGTTTCGACTCTCCAAGCTCTATGCCTGATTCAGTTTACTCCCCGCAAATTGTAATTGATCCTATAAATAACCATATTATTTTATGCAGGTTATCTCTATTCTACAAAAAATAAAATAGTTGTTCAAAAAGTCACTCTGATTTTTTGAACAATATGACCATAGATGAGATACAGCAGATGGGATGCCAAAATTGTGATACGATAATCAGGGTTCCTGGGCAACGTTATTTAACATAAGAATCGAGTGGCAGCAGTGAGAGTGACTGGATTCTGACATCTGCATCACCCCGGGAGTTTGTGAAAACTATTCGATAAGCTGAAAAGTGTGAGCGACGATCCTCAGGAAGGATGATGTCATACATATGGTTGTTTTCTGAAAAGGAGGGGACTTCTGTCGTTTCAGTCAGATCGACCCAATATTTTGGCCAGCCTCGCAGCCCCTGCACAACAATATTGGCTGGATCGTGATCAGATGAATATGCCTCCGGATACGGCTTGGCGATACGTATGCCAATCAACTTTTGCGGGAGCGGGAAAGCCATGACCAGTGCAGACCCATCTTCTGTCACAGCACCAAGAGGACCGGGTGCCTGTTGATTGCCAGATCCGGCAGACCAGAAACCGGGGCCATCACTCAGAATCCAACGGCAGCCTTGCGGGTCTGCGGTATTAGTAGCAGTGGAACTTGCCATCAGAATCAAACCGTCCGCACTTGAATAGATCGTCTCTGCGGTGTCGTGATTAGACCAATCCTTTTCCGACAGTTCCAGAGTTGCCAAATGCGGTAATTTGTGGTCAGCGATTCGATCCTGAGCCAGCGGGTTTCGATTGTTCTCAATTTTGGTCCAGTCCACCGGGTTATCATGAAGGTTCAAACCATATATATACGTTTCGATATTGGTATAGCCGTCGCCGTTAGAATCAGCTTGAGGATCAATACGGTCATTAGCTGATAGGCCTTGCATGCGTTTCCACCAGATTGGGAAGGGGTCGTCATCGGATGCATATACGTGTGAAACAGTTGGTAGTTCAAGAACCGGTGGAGAATCATCCTGTTCCATATCAGCAAATGGATGGTGCCCGGTTCCATTAAAAATATCCATTATAACCAGGTGATCGATATCATCACGAACCGGAATTGAGGCGCCGACAAAATCGTTGGCTATAGCAGCGAGTTCAGGTGGTGTCTGTGTAGTTACCAATGGTACTGGCAAGGGGTTTTCCAGTAAACGCTTTTCTCCTTCCGGCATACGGCCGAGATCGAGCAAGAGCTTTTCCTGAATAGTAGCCTGGCCCGCGATGGCATCGTCATCATGGAGATTGTCTTCCATGTACACCTTATTAAGTCCCATTACCTTAAGTCCGGCATATCTTCTGTCAGCTGGTGTGTTTGGGCCGGGTTTAAAATAATTGCCGATGAAATTAATATGATACTTGGAACGGTCGACACTTCCGGTTTCGATTCCCGCCGCATTGGATTTCCAGTTGTACATCACGCTATTACGAATGTCGATAAATGACACAAGGTTATCGGGATCATCTCGTCCTGCAGAGAGGCCGGGCATACGGCGGTCGTGATGGGCCCAGATATTATGATACGAGCCGCCGGTGGCATGACTGTCATGCTTGCCGAGGTAGGCTATTAAGCCGCCCAGATTGTGTGTCTGTGCATGCCGGTAATCCGGACCGTGAGTAAAGTAATAATCATGGAAAACACTGCGCAGTGAATAGGCACTAATGCTATTGGACAAGGTAACATGGTCGACATGTCCAGAGAATGAGATGGTTTCGTCGACGGAATGACTTGCACTGACGTGATCGAATATTACATATTCACATCGGCCGGCATTGACACTGTCCCAGCCGGAATCGAGTCCTTTGGCAAAGCGTTCCCGCATTACTTCAACGTCGAGTCGAAAGCGCAGGTATCTCAGGATAACATGATCAGCCCGGATCGAAGTCGGATACGCAAAAACAGTAATACCCGGAAACGGAGCCGTGTTACCGGCGACGGTCAAATAGGGATTTGTGACAACCAACGGCCGCTTGAGTCGTATGGTCCCACCCACACCGAAAACCACGATGCGTGGCCCCTCCTGTTCGAGGGCGTAGCGCAGTGTGCCTGGTACAGGCTCTTCATCTTCGTAGTAATCGGCCAGACTTGTGACTTTATATATCGTACCGCCACGGCCACCAGGGGTTGTGCTGCCGGGTCCTTGAGCTCCGGGAAAAGCAGGCATATCTGTGGAATGTGCATATAAATGTGAATAGTGATCGGCGTTTTTTTCGTTTCGATTTACATCTTCATACACAGGAGCGTTCCCGGAACATGACCATAGACAAGCCCAGATGAAACAGGTGACTACAATACGAATAGGATTGCTGTTTTTGATGGGGCAAATATCATTTTGAAACATATATTTACTCCTGTGGGGAGAATTGGAACCCCGGTTTTATAACTCATGACACTTTCCTTAACTCAAAGCTTTTGGTGCAAACATATGCAACTAAATCCCGATTCATTAAGATCGGAAATACAAACCCATGGATCAACCGACTGC
>SLQC01000400.1 GCA_007131625.1 Balneolales bacterium
ATTCTGTTTCCGGCTTTGACGAAAGCGACATCCCCGCAGTTCCGGAATTTGTCAATGCTTATATGGCCGACAGCATTTTCACCGTTAACGATCCGATTTTCAATGTCCGGAAATCGGCATCGAATGATTCTTTTTTGGAACGCGTCTACTCCCAAGTGGAAACCGGTGAACTGTCGCCCGGAACGATCCGCCGGCATCAAAATACGATTTTGGAAGACAACAATGACCTGACTAATTTTGAAATAGCCGGTGCTCTGATCAGAGAAATTCGTATGTCCCTGCAGAGTGTGCAGTTTCTCTACTATCAGCTTTTTATACCGGTCATACAGCGTTCGCCGGATTTCTCGGACGACACATTCATTTGGGAGTTTGAATTACCAGTTGCAGATAGCGAGATGGTACTCGACACCAGAATCACTGCCGAGCCAACCGGCAGTAATGGTGAGTTTCTTTGGACTATGAACATCAAGGGCCTGTATTTGGACGATACTTCCGTAGAGGTTAAAACACTTGAAGCAATCAGTTCATTCGACGGAACCACCGGATCGGTGCAAACCAGTATGCCGGTGCTTATGGGAGGCGAAGTATTCGTAAGCGATTTGGCCTGGAATGTTGCGCAAAATAGATTCATGGACTTGACTTTCGATTTCGAATTTGACGATGATGAGCTTGACCAAATTCGCACCGGCACCACTTATAAGCACGACACCGAAGAGGCTACTGCTTCATTGACAAATGCCTGGGCGTTTATCGAAAATGAGTTTGACCTTGAGTTCGAGATACACTGGTATTTAGAAAACAACAGCGGTGACGCCACTGTAAACGGCGAGCATATATGTTGGGACGAAGAGTACCAGGATACATCGTGTGAGTGACCGGATGACCTATCTTACTGTTGAACAACTTTCCAAAAACTACGGACTCAAACCACTTTTTCAGGATCTCACTTTCGGGTTGTCTAAAGGTGACAAAACCGCGCTGATCGCTCCGAATGGTACGGGTAAATCGACCCTGCTGAAAGTATTGGCCGGATCGGAGTTGCCTGACAGCGGCAAGGTCGTGGTACGCAACAGTATCCGCATCGGATTCCTGGAGCAGGAACCGCAACTGGACGATCGCATGACGATCAACGAGTTTATCAGCCGCGGCCATTCCGAAACGGTACAGATCATACGCCGCTATGAGCGGGCGGTTCAAGCGCAGGCGGAGCAGTACAACGACGAAACCCACACAGCTTTTGAAAATGCACTGACAGCTATGAATGCCGCAGGCGCCTGGGATTATCAACACCGGATGGAGCAGATCCTCGGTAAACTTGACATCCATGACCTGGATCAGTCTATCGCATCCTTATCCGGCGGGGAACGCAAACGTGTGGCCCTGGCTTTTTTACTGCTGGAAATTCCTGACCTGCTGCTGCTTGACGAGCCAACCAACCACCTGGATGTGGAGATGATCGAGTGGCTTGAAAGCTATCTTGCCAAAAGTGCCGTAACCCTTCTGATGGTCACTCACGACCGCTATTTTCTTGATCGTATCTGCACACGCATCATTGAAATAGATGCGGGCAAGTTGTATCAACACAGTGGTAATTACGAATACTACCTGCGGAAAAAATCCGAACGAAAGGAATCGGAGCAGACTGAGGTCGACAAAGCCGGCCAGTTGCTCAAAAAGGAACTGGAATGGATGCGCCGGTCGCCCAAAGCCCGGACCACCAAGTCGAAATCCCGTATTTCTGCTTTTTATGAAACCGAAGAAAAAGCACATCAGAAATCGGATGAACCCGATCTGCGTCTGGAAATGAATATGACTCGCATGGGTGGCAAAATACTGGAGCTCAACGGCATTCACAAAAGTTACGGTGATACGGTTATTCTGGACAATTTCTCCTATTCGTTCCAGCGAGGTGAGAGGATCGGCATCTTCGGCAAAAACGGTACCGGTAAAACGACATTTCTGAATATCATCACCGGGGAGGAACCCGTCGATTCCGGCAGCATCGACAAGGGAACAACCATCGTGTACGGACATTATCGCCAGCAGGGAGTCCCGATAAATGAAAATCTGCGCGTGATCGAAGTGTTGAAAGAGGTAGCTGAGGTAATTGAACTGGCTGACGGAAGCAAAATCACGGCTGCCCGATTTCTGGAACATTTTATGTTTCCGGTTAAGATGCAGTATACCCCGGTTGCCAAACTAAGCGGGGGCGAACGCCGGCGGCTCGGGCTAATGCTTGTGCTGCTGAAAAACCCAAATTTTTTGATCCTTGACGAACCAACCAACGACCTGGATCTGATGACCATGAACCGGCTGGAAGAGTTTCTGCTCGATTTCGGAGGATGCCTGATTATTGTATCGCACGACCGGTTTTTCATGGACAAACTGGTGCAGCACTATTTTATCTTCGAAGGAGATGGAAAAATCCGAGATTTCAACGGCTCCTACCGGGAATATCAAGAAATGCTTGCCGCAAAAGGTGAATCGGATGGAAAGAGTGACAGTGGTGAAAACAACGGATCGGGTGGTAGTAACAGCGGCAGAGAAAAAAACGGATTGGGTGGAAAAGACGTTG
>SLQC01000320.1 GCA_007131625.1 Balneolales bacterium
CGCCTTGCCTGTTGCATCGGGTAATAGAGACTATCTGGACTGGATCGACGAGGAGGTCCGGCCAAGTCATCCCGAATGACCATTTTCCCATGCGCACTCTCGATACCCCAACCCAATGACGGCTTATATATCACATATTTCCACTATCATTGACTCTCAACTTTTTTCACCCGCTTTCGTAGCTTAATTTGTGTCTCCAGTTCTTTCTCATCCCGCATAAACGTCACCGGCATCAGGTCCCCATTATTGAATTGACGCAAAACCGCCCAGGCATGGGTATCTCCGTAAATATGATCCGTGCCTATACTGATGATGACATCACCCGGCAGAATGCCCCCTTCATAGGCCGGCCCGTCTCTGTTTACGCCCAGAACCAGCAACCCCTGATGCACCGAAAGGTTGTAGCGATCCGCAACTTTTTTGGTAACAGGCACCATTTCAAGTCCGACACTGTAGTTCAGAGTCACATTGTCTCCGTCTGCCAGGTGATTAACCACCCGGGCCACCTTGTTTCCTGGAATTGCATATCCGTGTCCATACGACCCATCGCTGCCGTCGCCGGAAGGGATGTATGTATTTAGTCCGATCACCTGCCCGCTTGCGTTCAACATCGGCCCTCCTTCCGAACTGGAGGTGATAACCGCATCAGTCCGAATCATATCCGGATAAACGGTTTCCAGGAAGGCGGGGTATTCTATTTTGCAGTCCAAAGCATTAACCACTCCGGCACTGACTGAAGGCTGGAAATCTATCCGGCTCTCATCCGCAGGTATACCGAGCGCTATGCTCCACTCTCCCACCATCAACGAATCCGAGTTCCCAAAACCGACAAACTCATGCTCTTCCGTGGTATCAACTTTCAACAATGTGATTCCCGAGTAGGGATCAGATCCGACAATCTGTGCCGGTAGTGACGTGCCTTCAAATACTTGGACAGATATATCGGTTCCGGAATCTATACTGTATCTGTATTTTGTTACAATATGGCCTTCCGATGAGACAAAAAAGCCGGATCGTTTTGTCGGGTTGGAATCGCCCTGTTTGGGGTTTTCACCGGGTAACAGTTTGGGCGAATCAAATGTCACCATTACAATTGCATCACGCGACTGGCGCACGACTCGGGTGATTGCATTATCTCTGTTTTCTTGTATCGTTTCGGATTTGACATCCCGACTTTCTGTATCAATTATCTGAATAAGTTCGGGAAATTGTACACGGTTTTCGACATCCGACATCTCCTCATTGGAACACGCCGGAGAAATTACAAATAAGAGCAAGGCAACCGGAAGCCTCATCCTGATATTCCGGGAACTGATCATGATGACATCCAACACATTCGACTCGATAGTTCAACAAAGATAACGGCCGAAGACATCTCTCCGGTCGTTATCGACGTGATAGAAAAACTCCTGAAAAATCGGTTGACAATTCTGTTCATTTTTGTCCTTCGATACGTGATGCTATTTCGGCAACCACTTTGGGGATGGCTTTTTCCAGCGGACCAGGAAGCCAGGCTCCGGCCGCATTAAAATGGCCACCTCCCTGAAAAACCCTGGCTGTCTTATTCAGGTCGATTGCCGATTTACCTCTGAGGCTTATTTTGACTAAGTCGTCCCGTTCATAGAAAATCACGGAAACCAATACGCCTTTTATACTCAGCGGATAGTTGACAAAACCTTCAAGATCATCCAGAATACAACCTGTTTCCGTCAACATCTCTTGGGTAACGTAAATGGTTGCCACCTGATTGTTACAATGCAGGCGAATGTTTTGAAGAACCAATCCGAGCAGTTGATACTGCGACAGGTTTTTGTCATCATAAATCCTTTCGTGTATTTCACTTGGACTTAATCCTCCTACTTTGATTATATCACCGATTATGAAGTGGGTTTCAGCGGTAACCGAAGCGAATCGAAAAGAACCGGTATCAGTTACAATTCCGCTGTATAACGCTTCAGCAGTTTCCTTGTTGATCTTTCCCAGTCCTGTTTCTTTATAAAGAGTGTAAACAAGGCAGGCCGTGGAGCTTACCCCGGCATCCCAGAGTTTTTCACGAAAAAACTGATGCGGCGGATCGGGATGATGGTCGATTAGATATACCGGTTTATCGGTTTTTTCAAAATAATCGGACATAGCCCCGAATCGTGATGGGTGGTTGCCGTCAACAAAAAGAAATCCGTCACATTGATCCAGCATTTTCGCATCGGCAACACGTATCTTTTCCTGATGAGCCAGCCAGACAAGATTGGGCGGTACAGGATCGTCGTTGAACAGAAGTGCATCAATTCCGTTTTGTGTCAACCAGTTGTACAGCGCCAATTGAGACCCAATAGTATCTCCATCCGGATTCACATGTGAAATCAATCCCAGAATCTTGTGTTGTCTTAATGCTTTCGCAAATTTCTTAATCATCTTGTAATTTTGATTTCATGTTTGTTTTTATGATTACTATCGTCACATGGATCATCCATGGAATTAATCGTGAGTTTGATTACTATAGATTTCGGCCAAGCGTGTTTTTGATGAATTCACTCGCATATTATCTCGATTTCTGCCAACTTTTCAAAGCAAAATCCCAAAACATCCTCCAACATGCGAATACTGATTATTGCCAACGGTGATGATCCGCCCAAATCGCTGCTGCACACGCTTCGATCCAGGTGCGACCGGTTTTTTGCGGCTGACGGCGGCGGCAATATTGCAAACCGGCTCGGATTTCCACCGGATATTGTAATCGGTGATATGGACAGTTTTCGTCCGCCCACCGGTTTTCGAGGCGAGATCCTTCAGATTGACGACCAGGAGACCAATGACCTGGAAAAATCACTGAATCTTGCAAGAACGGAGAACGCGGAACGGGTCGATGTTATTGGCGCCACCGGTAAACGGCTGGATCACACACTGAAAAATCTCTCGGTAATGCAGCAGTTTCACGCATCCTTTGACCTGCTATCCTTTTATGACGGTCGTCTCTGCACACGTATTCTTCCAGCTGAATATACGATATCACTTCCACCGAAACACCCTGTTTCACTCTTCCCGCTTTCCGGAATAGTAGAGGGGATCACGACCGATGGGCTAAAATATCCGCTCCGGAACGAATCCCTGGAAAACGGCCGCCGAGACGGCTCCTCAAACGAAACCATCGGTGGTCCCATTCGAATCACCCACCGTTCCGGGACACTCCTTTTCATGACATTATTAACCGATAATCTGCTTTAACTCTTTGTCTGTGCACTGGATCGACGGAATTATTATCGCCGCCTACTTTCTGCTTCTTATTTTTCTCAGTTTATACAAGAGAAACCGGTCAGAGACGGAAAGCAGCTTTTTACTATCGGGCCGGACAATCTCGCTGCCCGCTTTTGTAGCCACCCTTGTTTCCACCTGGTACGGCGGGATTCTCGGGGTCGGGGAGTACAGCTACCAGTTCGGTATATCACAATGGGTGCTTTTTGGGGTTCCCTACTACATTTTCGCCATGCTATTTGCCATATTTCTGGCGGGAAAAATAAGAGAGAACCGTGCGTTAACCATTCCTGAAGCACTGACACAGGTCTATTCACAACGAACCGGCACCGTATCCGCTATTGCAATTTTTTTTCTGGTAAGTCCAGCTCCATACATTCTGATGCTCGGGCTTCTTTTCCAGTTCCTGGTTGGATCCGACAGCCACATCCTGCTGTACGCATCCCTTACCGCCCTTTTTTCTGTGGTATACGTCAGCATTTCGGGGTTTCGCGCAGTCATACGGACCGATGTTCTGCAGGTCATTTTGATGTATGCCGGTTTTGCCCTATTGCTTGCAATGGCTGTCCGCTCTGCCGGCACCCCTTTCCAGATATGGGATCAACTGCCGGACACCCACCGGGCGCTTCTGGGTGGACACGGTGTTCAGTATCTTCTGGTCTGGTTTTTTATTGCTCTCTGGACTTTTGTCGATCCGGCATTTCATCAACGGGCAGCAGCAGCCAAAACTCCCCAAACAGCACGGAAAGGAGTATTTTATTCCATAGGACTTTGGTTTCTGTTTGATATGTTCACGGTTTTTGCCGGCTTATACGGGCTTGTGATCCTTGGAGACATCGACAATCCGATTCTCGTCTATCCGGAACTTGGAGCGCACCTGCTGCCTGCGGGATTGACAGGGCTGTTCTTTCTGACACTTCTGGCGACCATTATGTCCACACTTGACAGCTTTCTTTTTCTGTCCGGGCAAACACTCGGCCGAGACCTTATAGCTCGGCACTGGTGGCCGGAAAAAAGCGTTGCCATCACCCGGTGGTGCATGCTTTTTTCAGCCTTATTGGGAATAGGTCTCATTATTATTTATCCCAGTGTGATTGCTCTTTGGTATGTTATCGGATCGGTTCTGATACCCGGGTTGCTGATTCCGGTTCTGGGCATTTACCTTCCGTTTTTCCGGATAAAAAAGACATTCGCGGTTTGGGCGATTGTCATTCCATGTGGAATTTCCATGATCTGGCTTGTTATGGGGACGCTGACTACAAGCGATCTCTATCAGTATGCCTTCCTCGGTTGGGAACCGTTTTATCCGGGGCTTTTTTCCGCGCTTCTGATCTGGTTGACGGGCCGGACCTGATGCCTTGACATGTACAGGAACAGGTCATTACATACTATTAAAAACTGTCAAATGTTTTTCAACAGGTGGGACAGGTTAAGTTTATGAATGGGAATCAGGTATTTGACTTCAAAAGCGTCCTTATAAATAGCGTATTCTCCAGTCCCCCTAAAATCGACAATACAAAAACGATCCACTACTTTCAGGACTTCGCCGATGCCGTAGAACTCCGGGCACGGTCCGTAATACACAAGATCCCCGGTACCGAGTTCATTGACAGCGCGTCGATGAAACGGCAAAATAACCGGCAAGCGGTCGATGCGATATGGTATTCGTTTAGTCTCCATAAAAAATTAACAGTGCCAAAGATACAAAATTCATACCTGATGATGAATTATAATTTTCCTTTGCTCTTTGCTGATATGACTTATTTCCACAATCTGACAGTTGTCCGGAAGTAGCGGCTCCACCTTTTCCGGCCATTCTATCAGGCTGATTCCATCACTATAGATATAGTCTTCCAATCCGATCTCATACGCATCTTCCGGCTTATTTAACCGGTAACAATCGATGTGATATAGCCTGACACTTCCGACATATTCATGAATTAGCGAAAATGTAGGGGACTGTACTTCCTCCGGTGCAATGTCGAAGAAGCGGGCAATACCCTTTACAAAATGTGTCTTTCCTGATCCCAGTTCTCCCTTCAGAAGGACGATATCCCCGGGTTGCAACCGGGCTGCAAACCGCTCTCCGGCAAGGATAGTCCTCATTTCAGATGTGGTAATACATTTGTTACTCATTTGGGTCGCAAATGTGCCAGGGGAAGTATCATCTCCTCCATAGAAGCGCCTCCATGCTGAAAGGTGTCATGATATTTATTTTGAAATTTGTTGTAATTGGTGGGATATACGAAATAATAGTCTTCTTTTGCAATGATATAATTGGTGTTCATGTTAGATCTCGGCAGAAAATAGTCACCGGGTTTGTCGAAATAGATGGCGGCATCATCGTCACACCGCAAATGCCGCCCGAACTTATATCTGAGGCTGGTGGATGTATCCCTGTCGCCAAGAACTTTCGTATCGCGCATGGCCCGGATCGATCCGTGATCTGTCGTAATGATAATATTTACATCCTGCCCGGACAGTTTTTTCAACATTTGGAAAAGCGATGAATGAGCGAACCATGTTCGGGTCAATTCCCGGAACGCAGGTACATCGGGCGCAATTTCCTTGAGTATTTTTGAATCAGATCGGGTATGGACCAGGGTGTCGACAAAATTTATGACGAAAGCACTGAAGGTGGACTGCGTATAATCCACAATCCTTTCCGATATCTTTTTTCCTTCACTGGTCTGCAGGATTTTCTCGTATTTCGGGTTGATGTTGAGTTTTTTTCGTTCGAACTGAGCTTTCATAAGCTCGGCCTCGTGCTGATTTAACGATGTTTCATTATCATCTGCTTGAGTCCAGAGTTTCGGATAATGCCTCTCTATTTGCGACGGATAGAGTCCGGCGAATATGGCGTTCCGGGAGTAAGGAGTGGCTGTCGGCAATATGGAGTAGTAAAAATCAGTACTGATTTGAAAATACGGTATCAACATCTGTTCAAAGACCAGCCACTGATCAAAACGCATGCAATCTATTAGGAACAGAAAAGTACTTTTGCCTTTTTCTATTGTCGGAAATATGACATCATTGAACAGATCCGGTGACAGCATGGGACGGTCACCCCGACCCGCATGCAGCCAGTCGTAATACTCATTTTCAATAAATTTCCCGAATCCTGTATTCGCGCTCTGGAACTGATCCTGCAGCACTTGTTGTAGACCCTCTTCGGACTCCTCCAGCTCCATTTGCCAGCTTGTCAGCCGCTGGTAGATTTTGATCCAGTCGTCCCATTCCGGCTGCTCATTGATCATCATTGTTATCTCATTAAAGCTTCTGAGATAAGATTGAGCGGATTTCTCGTCCCGGATTCGGCGACGATCCAGTATCCGTTTGACAGTCAGCAGTATCTGGTTGGGATTAACCGGTTTGATGAGATAATCGGAAATCTTGCCCCCTATGGCATCTTCCATTATCTCTTCTTCTTCACTTTTAGTGATCATGACGACCGGCAAACCAGGTTTTATTATTTTCAGGCTATTCAGAGTCGCCAGTCCATCCATTCCAGGCATCTGTTCATCCAGAAAAATAATATCAAACGACTGTTCCTTTACCAAGGACAGGGCGTCTTCACCATTTGTAACCGGTGTCACATCATATCCTTTCTTTTCCAGAAAAATCATGTGGGGCTTCAGCTGATCTATCTCATCATCCACCCATAAAATGGATACACTCATCAAATAATATTTAATAATTTACTGTGACAGTTTAGGTCGGCGGTTTCCGAAACGGAGCTTCCATAAACATTCCCGCTGTGTCTATTGACATTTACCTCGTCGACCGTGAATACGTCCATCTTCATATTTCTAAACGTGCGGCAATTCATTGAAGTACCTCGATTGCCGGAATACGGGAGCAATTCAGATGCGAACCAAATACCGAGGTCAGTCGAATATGATGTAGTCTCGAATATTTTCAATAGTAACCGGACCTATACCCGATACGTTCATCAAATCATCGAGATTCTGAATGGGGCCATTTTCCTCACGATATACCAGGATTCGCTCGGCTGTTACCGGGCCGATGCCCGGTAATGTCATCAAGTCATCTTTTCCGGCTGTCCGCATTCGTACCAGTTTGCGATCCTGTTCACCATAACTTCCGGATGCTTTTTTACAACTCTGCTCTCTATCCGACTCAGAACCACCCCTGTCAACTTGTAAATCATTTGTTTCCACCGTTTCGGCCAGGCTGCCAGAACTTCCGGATATTCTGTTCCGATCCCGCAACTGGTCGGCAGACTGCTCACGCGCCGAATCAGTGGATAATTCACGCATTACATCCGTGGGTCTGATCAGCGGTGCATCTTCCGGGATACGTTTCATCTTCAGCACTGTCAGAGGTGAATATTCCTCCGGTGGATAATACCGGGCCATCAGCTCCGCCTGTTCGCTTTCCCGTGCCTCAGTAAGCCGCTTGAATTCCGCGATCA
Organism: Balneolales bacterium; assembly: GCA_007131625.1. Lineage (GTDB taxonomy): Bacteria > Bacteroidota > Rhodothermia > Balneolales > Natronogracilivirgulaceae > SLQC01. Next base: position 7,685 of record SLQC01000320.1, read on the forward strand.
CCGGCTCATAATACTGTTGGTCATAGATCGTTCGGGACGGCCCGAATTGGGCTACACCCGTTGTTATCATACCCGTTACCAGCAGTAACATCATTATACGGCGTTCACCTGCGGTAATTTGCAGGGATTCCATCCAAAAAAACCATTTTCGCTGCCAGGACATGTCTGAATCCGTCGGGTTTGCTTCACTTTTACTTGCTCACATACTCAAGAGTAGTGAGTCCGGCAAACCTTGCAGCCACAAAACAAAAGGGATAAAAATGGAACTACTTTTTAAATTGCAGCAGATTCTCTTCACCGACTGCTTCGATGGCCGAGTTGAGGGCATACATGCTTTCAAACAATACAATCGGATTGCCCTCTATATCAAATGTCACATTGGTTGAATAGGACGCCCTGAGTTTTTCGATCACTTTTTCGTCATTGGGCAGCCACCTGGCGGACATGTAGGTAGTTGGTGTCAGGGTAATATCGGCTTTGTATTCGGTTTTCATCCGGTGTTCGACCACTTCAAACTGGAGGGCTCCGACCGTTCCGAGCAGCAATTCGTTTCCGACACCATGAGGCATTTCAAACACATTGACAACTCCCTCCTCCGAGAGTTGTTTGAGTCCTTCCCTCAACTGTTTCCTCTTGAATGGATCTTTGGAAGAAGCCTTCCGGAAATGTTCGGGCGAGAAAAGAGGTATGACATCATAATTCACCGGATCACTGCTATGTAGCGTGCTTCCGATTCGAAAGTTCCCAGGGTTAAAAAGGGCAACAATATCACCGGGATAAGCGATACTCAGCAGCTTTCGTTCTTCACCCATCAGGCTGTGAGGTGTTGACAATCTGATCTTCCGACCATTGCCCGCAAGCATCACCTCCATACCCCGGTGAAATACCCCGGAGGCGACACGTACAAATGCAGTACAGTCACGATGCTCGGGATTCATATTGGCCTGGAGTTTAAAGACGAAACCTGAAAAGTCCCTTTCGAGGTCTCGGACTTCTCCACTGTCGCCGGCATACATCTGTGGAGGCGGTGCCAGTTCTGCGAAATACTTCAGAAACAGGTCGAGACCGAAGTTATTCAATGCTGATCCGAAAAAAACCGGAGTCACTTCCCCTTTTTTAAAAGCCTCGCGACTCATCTGTTTAAACTCATCACCGATCAGCGAAATGTCATCGCGAAATTCCTCTTTAGTGCTCTCGGCAAGCATACTTTCATTGAGTCCCTGCTCAAGCGGAACCAATGCAGCATCTGCCTTTTGTGCTCCGTGTTTGTTTTTTTTGTAGAGATGCAACTCCTTGCCGATCAGGTCATAGACGCCCTGGAAATCGGAACCATATCCGAGAGGCCAGCTGGCTGGCACAGCTGTGATGCCCAGTTTATTCTCGATATTACTCAGCACCGCAAGCGGATCCATACCGGGCCGGTCACACTTATTGACAAAGGTGATGACGGGGGTTTTCCGCAGCCGGCATACTTCGAAGAGTTTTTCGGTCTGCTCCTCGACCCCTTTGGCCACGTCAATCACCATGAGCGCACAGTCTGCGGCAATGAGGGTCCGGAACGTGTCTTCCGAGAAGTCCTTGTGACCCGGTGTATCCAGAAGATTATACCGCAAACCGTCCTTTTCAAATCGCATCACGGACGAAGTCACGGAAATACCGCGCTCCTGTTCGATGGCCATCCAGTCGGATGCCGCGTGTCGTGCCGCTTTGCGCTGTTTAATAGACCCGGCTTCGTGTATCGCCCCGCCGTACAGCAGAAACTTCTCAGTAAGCGTGGTTTTACCCGCATCGGGGTGGGATATGATGGCAAAGGTGCGACGGATCGCAACTTCGCGGGAAATGTCTGTTATTGCTTCAGTGGTCATAAATGTACATTTAGCCTAATTTGCTAAAATACGAAATTAATGAACAAATCACATCCTCCACCTTCTATACGCCATAATCATCATCACTTTGTTATTTCCCGGCAGAACCGTTTTCAGTGACACCATACGGATACTGGTACCATTATATGAAACCCACATGCCTGTTTCTCCTGCGCTTTTTGTTATCACTATTATGTATTACTTTGCACTGTAATAGGAGTGACAGCCATTTCGTTCCTGTACCTGGATCTGAACAAGCGGGGCTTTGACACCGTCATCTTACACGACCCCTCCGATCAGCTCGACAACCATGCCACCAAATGAGAATTCGGAACCGGCCTATCTGATCACCCGGAAAAGCCAAAAAAACTACAAAACGTGCCATATCATTCCTTTTTCCGGTTCGATTACCGAAAAATATCATCGTATATTACCGCTTTCATGCAAAGAACCGGGAACAAAGAGAAGATCGTGGATACGCTGGAACCCGAATTGTCTGTCATCTGTGTGTTTCGCAACCGTAAAGAGTGGATTGAGTCGACACTCAAGGCTCTTTATGCAATCCGGGAACTGCCGTGTGAATTTATTTTCATTGACGACGGATCGACAGACGGCAGCCCGGAAACCATCCGGTCGCTCATAACACATTACGACCACGAACAGACACGTTTTTTTGAGAATGAGGCAGTCAGAGGACGCGGCAATTCGCTGAATATGGCCCTCGAACAGGTCAGCGGGCGGGTGATCTGGATTCCGGAAAACCTTCACTCCGTAAACGAATCACTTCTGACCGATGCCGTCACAACACTGAAATCCTCCAAATCCCAGTTTGCCATCGGAATTCAGGAGTCGCCCCCGGATTCAGCCCTTGACTGGCTGTTCCTCCTGCAGAACGAACGCCTTCCGTTCGACCGAAACTATCTTTTTGACCTTCAGAAGATCCGTACCGGCAGGACGTTTGCCGATCCGCACTGGAGCACTCGCCACGCATCCGAATGGGCGATTCGCCTGCAGTCTGAAGCCGACCCGCTTGCTGTTGTTCCTTTTGCCGACGGTGATACCGATCAACTCCGAATGGACGACCGCAGCAAGAAAGAGTGTGTCCTGGCGCTGCTACGTACTCCCAATCTTTCCCTTTCCGGACAGGAAAAGGCTTTCCGCATGCTCCGGTCTTATGGCCATACCGATCTTGAAGAAGAACAGGGAAGCATGGAGACCCTCTATCAGGAGGCTCAGTTTTTGTACAAGACCGGCAACAGTGTCGCCTCATTGGAACTTCTGAACAGGGTCCTGGCCACAGCACCCGACCACCGCCAGTCCCGTTCGCTGAAAATCGGGATACTGGAAAAAATGCGTCGCTATGTGGAAGCATCCGAAGTGAAACATGAAGGAAGTTCCTTTCTTGAAGAGCCGGATGATTCGATTGCCGATTCTGAATCCGATATTGCGGCAACAACGGAACCCGAGTCCTCATTCCAAACCGAGCCTGAACCCTCTCCCGAGCAAGCATCTTCTCCCGAGCAAGCACCTTCTTCCGAGCCTGAACCCTCTCCCGAGCAAGCACCTTCTCCCGAGCAAGCACCTTCTTCCGAGCCTGAACCCTCTCCTGAACCAAAACCCGTTACCGAGCCCGATCGGGACAGTCATGCCGCCGACCCTGTACCATCCAAGTCCTCATCCGGGTTTGAAGACGAACTTCGCAATCAACCTCCCCTCACGATCATAATACCCACAGCGACTAACAGGCGGCCTACCCTGGAAAAATGTCTCATATCGGTTATTCGTCATACCTCACCCGACCGCACCCGGCTCATCATCATTGACAACGGGTCAGTGGACGACACTGCCGAGTATCTTGACCGCCTGCTAAAAAGCAACCTGTCCCTGACCATCCTTTCCAACGAATGCAATCTCGGATTTGCGACCGCCGTCAATCAGGGACTAGCCAAATCAGGCGACGGAATTGTACTGGTGATGCACAATGATGTCATTTTACAAAATCCAGTGCCCGCTCGATTGGCTCACATTTTGGAAAAGAATCCGGATTTCGGACTCGTTGTCCCCAAAGCGGACCAGACCTGGAGTAAATGGCAAATTGCCGGGCAGACGGTCGAAACAGATTCCGTCAATGTGAAGGCAAACACCCCACAGACAGCCATATCCGAAACCTCCCGGGCAGACACGCCCGAAACTTCCCAGACAGCCATATCCGAAACCTCCCAGGCAGATACGTCCCAAACTAATCAGCCATCTACAAAGGATACTGTCTCGGCAGACAATCCGGCTCCCAAAACCAGTGACACAACCCACACGCATACCGACAATGACCACGAATCGTTCACTGATGTGGATTATGTTGACGGCTACTGCATGGCTTTCCGGAACGAAACCGGATTAATGATGAGCAAGCAATACGGCCTCGCTTTTTTTGACGACGCCGATTTCTGCTACCGGATACAGAAGAAAGGATTTCGTGTCATCGTTGCAGACCGTGAGCAGGTCCGACATCTCTCCGGACTCACTACCGGAGACCTCGGGCTCACCTTTTACAGCAAGTTTTATTGGAAAAACGCAGCCGCATTTCACAAAAAATGGCACATCGAACCGCAGTTTCCCGCTGAGAGAACCTCTCTCGACCCTATCCACCAGTTTGTGATCATCGGCCGGCTTATTAACCCTTTCTATCCGGAAAAACATCTGCTCGACTATTTTGACGAACTCTTTACCAGCGAACAGAAAACCCGGGTTTCCCATTCGGAATTTCCTCCTGATGCGCTTAAAGCCATGATCCGCCTTATGATGGCGGCCAACCAACGTGAGATGTTGCGCCGCCTGGAGCAGCAGCTCGATCCCCTTCCCCCGGACATCCCACTGTACCATGACCTGATCACTTTTTATTTCGACCGCACCATCTATTCCCGGTGCAAATTATACCTCGACAAGATCGAGCCAGCGGAATTGCCCGTTGACTTTGCCCTTTATCGGCTCAAAGTCGCTATCGGCGAGAAAGACTATCAGAATGCAGCCATTCTGCTGAAAGAAATGATGGAACGTATTCCCACTCATCCGGAAGTGCTGCTCGCCGCCGCGGAAATACACCGCAGAAATGGAAACAGGGAGCAGTCCGAAAAATTTATCTCCCTTGCAAAGTCCTTCAATCCCTTTATCACACCCTGAGTCCGGACCATTTCCGACTGGCCACCCGATCGGTTTATTAAAATTATTCCACAAAATGTGACGTGTAATTCAGTAACTGCATCAATTCCGCAACACGTTTCTTTTCCCCCAGCTTATCGAAGCCAAAGATTAAATTTCGTATGGATCGCATCAGCATATCCATTGCGGATGCTTTATCAAAATGTGAGGGCGACGGTGTGATACCGCTTTTTCGAAGGAAGTAGCAACACTGATCCAGACTGACAATCCGTCCACCATTGAACGGGTCGATGAGAGTGGATCCGCGGTCGGATTTAAATGAGATTAAAAAATGCATCGGCATATTGATTCCGTAAAAGGGAAGTCCGAGTCGCCGGGATACGAACAGCAGAACCATTCCCAGAGAGATGGGAATTCCGCGTCTTCGTTGCAGAACCTTGTGCAGAAATGAGTTGTCGGGATGTGAATAATTCTCGTTCGTCCCCCAGAAGTACTCGTTATCGAAAAAGGATGAGACAAATTTCTGCATCTGTTTCTGTCCTGAATGGTCGGTACCCATAGCCAGTTTCAGCCGCCCTGCCAGATTGTCCAGTTGCCGTCTGTACAAATCGGTACGCAGCGTTGGATTGTCCAGCCGACACAACAACAACTGTCCTTTTTCCAGATCTGCAAGTGATGTTACACCTTTTTCAAGGTACTCCGCGAACTCCAGTTCCAGGGCAGGAAATGTCAGGCGATGGATGAGTTCCGTCACACGGGTACGGGTACCAGGATCAGCAACATCCTCCCGGAGCTCGTCAAGTAGCGGGACATATTGTTCGTCCAGATCCGACAATCGCTCGTCTACCTGCTGCTGCACATAAGGATCGGGATCATCCATCAGTGAGATCAGAGCCTTGAGTTCTTCCCGGCAGGCTGGTCGGTACCCACTTGGTTCAGTTACATATTTGAGCGACATGATGCATTTGAGCGACAAGGTGCCTTTTGGGCATCGATGAATCCGGCATCGATGAATCCGGTTTCGATGAATCCGGTATCAATGAATCCGGCATCGGTTTCATAATGTTCTTTAAAAGTGTAACATTGCCACGAACGGATTCGTTTAAAAACGTTTTGAGCTTTTACGTACACCCGTTACCTTTGTCGAACTGTCACATCACAGTGTATTACATCTTGCATGTAGCGGGAACGGAACAGGAAAATCACTCATGAAGCTACTCGTACAATCAGAAACAGGACTCCTGGAAGCAGTAATTGTCCATACCCCTGGCAGGGAAGTTTCTCTGGTAAACCCCGAGCTACGGGAGCAGCTTTTGTTTGACGATATAATTTTTGAAGCAGACGCCCGGCAAGAACATTTGGATATGATCGAGATTTTCCGCACTGTTCTACCAAACCGTGACTATGTTATTGAGATTTGTGATCTGGCACTTGAAACACTGGCCCAAAAAGAAGCCCGCACTTTTTTTATCGACGAGCTCATCCCTTCACTTCCCGGAAGCAACATCCGTCTGCTCCGTCAGCAGCTACTGGAGCTGAACGCTGCATCCCTGCTCGATTTCATTGTTACCGGCACCACATCCGAACTCCCCCATGTCTCGCTCGATCCGGCTCCGAATCTGCTATTTACCCGAGACCTTGCGGCTGTAGTCAACGACGGGATCATCCTCTCCCGGGCCGCCAAACCGGCCCGCGTCCGCGAATTTCTACTGATGGAAACCATTACCCGTTTCCATCCTTTATTTCACAGTCTGCGGGATAATATCGTCCATATCGGACGTCAAGACAGTGTAGAGGGTGGGGATATTCTGGTGGCCTCATCCGAAGTTGTGCTGATAGGTATGAGCGAACGCACCACTTTCAGCGGACTAATAACCATCACGGATCAGTTGCTTCAGCACGGAGTTAGTCATGTCATCGCCGTCGATATCCCGAAACAGAGATCATCCATGCATCTGGACACTATATTCACCTTTGCGAGTCCAACCGAATGCGTCGTCTTTCCACCGGCCATATCTGATCGGAGCGACAATGTATCGGTTTTCTCACGAGTTGACGACAGTATAGTTGTGGAACGGAAGAAAACACTCAAGTCTACTTTAGAGGAGCTACTGAATCGGTCGCTGACTTTCATTAATTGCGGCGGCGACAATTTAACCAATCAGTTCCGGGAGCAGTGGACCGACGGCGCCAATGTTGTCGCTCTCGCACCCGGTGTGATTGTTGGCTATGACCGAAACACCAATACATTTGAAGCCCTAGCCCGGCACGGGTACAAAGTGATGAACCAGCAGGAGTTTATTAAACAGTGGCGCGACAAACCTTTTCAACCGTTGCAAAATGAGAAGATCGCTGTCACGTTTCAAGGTAATGAGCTGTGTCGAGGCCGAGGTGGCGCTCGTTGTATGACGATGCCTGTTATCCGTCGCTTAGATACGATCTGATACCCCGTCGGTTTTTTCAGGACAATCCATTCAAATTTTCCAACCATGTCGATTTCATCACCTGATTTATCACTTTTTACCACTCGTTATGCAGCTGCCCTCTTTCCGGGCCAGACGCAAAACAAGCCATCATTCATGGCATATACCATTTGTCATCATTTCCGGAGGACTATTAGTGCGCAGTGAACTCAGCACACGGATTATTATTCGCCATACCCTTCTTTTTGTCCTGACATTTTTCTCGGCCGCCTTCACCGGAACGCTTTTCGTAGGACACACGACCAATCTGCCCGACGATGTGATATTGCTATCCGGCGACGGTTTCCGCCTGTTTCTTGACATGATTATCTGGGAGGGTGTCGTGTTCGCTTCGTCACTTCTTGGGTTTCTGACCGCCCATGAATTCGGACACTATTTTGCGGCGGTCAGGCACCGGGTTGTCACGACGCTCCCTTATTTTATTCCCTTCCCTCTTTCTCCCATTGGAACCCTTGGTGCTGTCATACGTATTAAAAGCCGTATTGAGAACTCTCGGAAGATGTTCGATATTGGAGCAAGCGGACCTGTTGCGGGATTTATCGTGGCGTTGATCATTCTGTTATACGGCTTTTCAACACTGCCAGATCCCGATTACATGCAGAACTTTGCCGGCCATGATAAGCTGAACGAATACATCTCCGAGTATGGTACTTTTCCGGAAGAACCGATCACAGACAGAGCAAATAACGAATCGGAGGTGATGGTTCTCGGCAATACACTGCTTTTTTATCTGATCGCCTCATTTTTCGAGGACACCCCACCGATGTGGGAACTGTACCACTACCCGTTTCTGTTCGCGGGATGGCTTGGTCTTTTTTTTACGGCACTTAATCTGCTGCCGGTCGGACAGCTCGACGGCGGCCACATTTTATATACGCTGATCGGTTACCGGCGGCACCGGCTGGTCGCACGCGGATTTTTCCTTCTGGTGATGACTCTTGCAGGACTTGGCGCAATTCCACTCATCCGATCGCTGATTTCCGGTTACGATGTCCCGACCGCTCTCACTTCCTGGGTGATTTGGGCCCTGATCTCTCTGTTTCTCATTGACAGGGCGTTTCTTAAAGAGACGGTTTGGACAATGGCAGGTTGGCCGACGGTTCTACTGATGAATGTGATTTTGTTGTCGCTATTCGATCCGACCGTTTTTTCCGGTTTTACCATTTGGATTTTTTGGGCACTTTTTATTGTTTTTCTGGTCAAAATAGAACATCACCCCGTTCCGATTGAAGAACCGCTTACTCCGGGAAGAAAGTTTCTTGGATGGCTCTGTATGATTATCTTTGTACTGTGTATCAGTCCGAACCCTATTTATCTCATTTGAATTATGCGACTTACCATATTTTCATTCCTCATACTCATTCCTTTGATCCATTTCTCCTGTTCCGAGGCGGAACCGGAGAGTTTTAAAGCCGGGATCATCCAGCTTAATGAACAGAACGAATACGAAGAAGCGCTGGCGAAACTGAAGAAATCCGATAATAATCCAGAGGAGGTGCACCGGCTGAAGGTCCGGACCCATCTCGCATACGCCAGCTATCTGACCCACGAAGCGGATCATTTGGCGATGGGTGAACGCATGTCCGACGCACTTCGCCATTACCGGAGAGTGCTTGAACTGGATGAGAACAATACGCAGGCAATAACTCATATCGAACTGATTGAAGGTATTTATGATCAGATGGGACGAGACATACCACAGGGAGTTGCCGAATAGGTGCATTCCCATTCTCTTTGTGCGCCCGGCAGGGCGCATCCACTTGGGAGTGAAAGTCTCCTGTGCACCCGACAGGGGGAAGCATTGTCCGGCAAAGTTCTTTGAATCAACGGGGCTCATTCGTCTGACCAATCATCACCTGAAACTTTCAAGGGCTTCATGAACCGCCGTATACGGAACCGTATGTACGGTGGTGTGAGAGGACAGATAAGAGTATCTTTTACCAGATACATTTATCTTCCTACTCAATGCAAATCAGTATCCGGTGCATCGAACCGGCTGACCATAATCTATTATTTACGGTAACTACGTGGCATCAAAAGAAAATCAAAAAACTGGAACACCATCCATTAACAACCGGAAGGCTCGGCACGAGTACACGATTGAGAGTTCTTTCGAGGCAGGGATCGTGCTTATGGGTACCGAGGTGAAGTCGCTGCGGCAGGGCAACGCCAGTTTTGGCGATGCTTTTGCATATATGAAAAGCGGAGAAGTCTGGCTTAAGGATTTTTATATCAAGCCGTTTGATCAGGGTTCGTACAACAACCATGAACCCCGCAGGGACCGAAAGCTGCTGCTGCATCGCGATGAAATTCGAAGGCTGGACAAGGTGATCTCACAGAAAGGCATCACACTGGTTCCACTGAAAGTCTATTTCACCCGCGGCAAAGCCAAGTTGCAGCTGGGACTGGCAAAGGGGAAAAAGAAGTATGACAAACGGGCCAGTATTGCAGAAAAAGATGTCAAGAGGGATATGGCACGCGAAATCAAGAAAGCCAAAATGGGGTAACGACAATAGCACATGAAAAGGGGGAAAAGTTTTCATCTACAATCACTGGAGACCACGGGCCCCAAGGCTCAGAGGTCTCGAAAATAGCAAAGGGTCCGGGGTTGCTTTAATAGGATCAAAAAACGAAAATTCCGTAATGGGCAGGGGGAGGCCTGCTTGTGCAGTTTATGTGAATAGCAATTTCTGTAAATAGCACCGTTTAAAAAAGGTCAGGATTGCCTGTAAGCCGAATTCTGTATCCCGAAACCCGTAAGAATATGGGAAAGGGACGGTAATCATTTGTCTGGTCCCACCGTTACCGGAGGGATCGAGCAGCCTACCCGACAGTATCGTGGCGGACGTCACACTGTCATGCTTGGCCTTGCACCCCGCGGGGTTTTCCGTGCCCCGGACAGTTACCTGTCCGGGCGGTGAGCTCTTACCTCACCTTTTCACCCTTACCGCGTGCCATGCACGAGGCGGTCTGTTTTCTGTGGCACTTTCCATATTCCACAATGTGGAATTCCCCGGTATTCCCGGGGCGCGGTGTCCGCAGGTGTTCGGACTTTCCTCCCTTTCCTGCCGCGAACGGCCAAGAAAGAGCGATTACCCGGCAACCCTGTCCATCGAAAAGATAACGGACTGATTCAGGAAAAACGTATTGCGAAAGCAATACACTGATTCTCAGCTGATGTTCAGCTCTTTACGGGCTGTTTCGAAAAAGCTGGGATCGACCACGATACGGCCTGAGTTTTCGTCAAAAATGATTTTGTTTTTTCTTCTGACTTCAACCTGCACCTGGGGTGGAAGCATCATACCCAGGCTTGAGCCTTTCTCCATAGCAACTACAGCCATGCCATTGTTAAGGCCTTTGCGCAACCGCTCGTAACTTCGAAGATAACGGGAATCAAGGTTTTTAGTAGCATATTCCCGTTTTTTGATCAGTTCCTCTTCATCCTTTCTTGTGCTTTCGATCAGCTTGTCAAGATTCCCTTTCTTCTCATCGAGCAGTTTCCGGGTCTCTTCAAACGTTGCTTCGTTTTCAGCGATCGTCTTTTCAAGCTCGGTTGACTGCAACGCAATCTCTTCAAGCCGGGATATTGCATTTTCCTTGATCTGCTTCTGCGATTCTATCTCTTTAATCAAGGCGTCATATTCGCGGTTGTTACGAACAGAAAGCTGCTGCTCCTCGTACTTGGCAACAAGTGTGTCCGCTTCCGATATTTCAAGCTCAAGGCTTGATTTTTCCACCAACAAATCCTTGATTTCCGCTTTGCTGCGTTTGATGCGGCTTTCAAGACGTGCGATTTCCGTTTCAATATCCAGTACATCTTCCGGTAAATCTCCACGCAGCCGTTTCAGTTCGTCAATGCGATTATCAATAAATTGCAGATTGGTCAGGTTTTGGAGTACATCTAACATAGATTTTTATTCGCTGGTTTTCTTTTCTTCATTGTTGGGGTTTCATTGTTGAAATACTTGACCGGATTGGTATTTACACTGGTGCAAAGCACCTCCAATTCCGGAAACCGGTCCGTCAACCGGGTACAAAGTGTCCTAACTATTGGTACTTCGCTCTCATAATGTCCCGCGTCCACTAGAACAAATGACGGGGACAACGAAAAGAAATCGTGGTATTTAAGATCTGCTGTTACAAAGGCGTCTGCGTTCTGCTTTAACACCTCATCGGCAAGAAAAAAGCCGGAGCCGCCGCAAACCGCAACTTTCCTGATTTGATCGCAATTGCCACTGTAACGAAGGCCAACGCTGTTCAGCCGGGTCTGTACCTGCTTCAAAAATGTGTGGGAATCCAGGGGTTCCGGATACTCTCCCAGGGTTCCGAAACCCGAAATCGGACCTGATTCGACCGTGGATTTAGCAGCATGCGGAGCTGATCCGTTACATGTCGTGAGAAATCGAATATCCTGTAACCCGAGCTGTTTAGCCAGTACAAATGAGACGCCCTCACGGGCAGCATCCAGGTTGGTGTGCGCTACGATCAGACTGATACCGTGCCGGATGAGTCGGTATATCATGGCTCCGATCGGGTCAGACAATGTGACGCGGGAAAGCTTACGGAAAATCAGGGGATGATGGGCCAGAATCAGATCGGCCTGGACGGCAATCGCCTCTTCTATGACTTCGGGTGTTACATCAAGGCAGACAACGGCTTTGGTGATTTCCTGACTTTCATCTCCGATGAGTAATCCAACATTATCGTATTCGAGCTTGGTGCTTTGTGGTGCCCATTCTTCCAGAAACTCGAGAATATGATAGTTGGTATTATTCATATTCTCGTTGAGCAGCCCCCTGTCTGCTCGCATTCTATACCAGTATGGTAGGGATCGTATCGGTAAATGGTATCTTTGTTTCGGTACACGATAGTAACCGCTGTCAGAAATTTTTCGTCAGAACATAAATATATCACTTTTCAAAGTGATATAAAAATTTTCATTTGCTTCCCATCTTCCAGACAAATAACGTATCTTCAAAAAAGCATAGTATGCGGCTATACAACATCCGTTTTTATGCTCGTAGCCGTTATTTTCAACCAAATCCCTCAAACCGGTCATCATCCACGTGATAAAAGAAAACATTGCCCGGGTAACGAAAAGAATTCAGGACATTTGTGAAAAGTGCGGACGTGATCCCGGAGAAATCCGGCTTGTGGCCATTAGTAAAACTCATCCGCCCGGAGTTATTCTGGAAGCTCTGGAAGCGGGAATACGGGATTTCGGTGAAAACCGGGTGCAGGAACTGATTACGAAAATGGATCAGTTGCCTGACGATATCATCTGGCATATGGTTGGTACGGTTCAAACTAACAAAATCAAGGATCTGGTCCACCGGGTCAACTTGATTCATTCTATTTCCAAAATCAAATATCTGAAGGAGCTGGAAAAACGGGCGGCACTGGCTGACCGGCACATTCGCGTACTGATCCAGGTCAACATCAGCAATGAAGAGCAGAAAAGCGGCTGTGAGCCGGCCGAACTGTCCGGAATTCTGGAATTTGCAACCGAGCTCAAACAGGTATCAATTCATGGGCTTATGGGAATGGCGTCTTTCACCGATAACCGGGAACTGATCCGCCGGCAATTCCGGTCATTGCGAACCATCCGCGATGATCACCGCTCATATGAAACCGGTCCGGTCAGTCTCGACGAGCTTTCTATGGGTATGAGCGAGGATTACGACCTCGCCATAGAAGAGGGAGCCACCATTATCCGACTGGGATCCATCCTGTTCGGACAACGTGACTATGTAGCACAAGATCATTAAACATATTCTGAATTTTTGTATCTTGTCCTTGTAATTTTTTTTCTTCATTACTTCCTGTAAACCGATACCAATATGACTCCTCTTGAAGCTTTGGTTGCAATTACTGCCATAATTGGTGTATTCGGAGTAAGCGGTTATATCGCTGTGAAAGTAATTCAGCTTGTCCGTGAATGGATTACCGCCCGACGTACACCGGTTGACAGCAGCAAACTGATTCGGCGTATCGAACAGTATGAGATGCGGCAGGAGCAGATTGTCAAACGGATCCAGAACCTTGAGACAATACTTGTGGATGCCGATGTAGACAGACAACAGCTTCCGGAGTCGACCGAAAACAGTCCCGACCCGGAAAAGTCAGAGCGGCTGTCCGACAGGCCACTGAAAAACAAGCTTCGTTCCTGATGGTATGTATTGTATTGCTGATGTCACACTGTTAAATTGGGACCTGAAAACTTTACCCGGGAGGGTCCTTCAACCTTCCTGGCAAAAAATCCAAATTTCGAACAAGTGATGAACACAGCTGTACCCATATGACCGCTTGAATAAATAAATATTTGAACATCTATAAACAGATGTAACACCCATAGCCGATATCTCGGACACAAAAGCGCATGATGAAACACATGGATGCTCCATCTGACATTATTTATCAGTAAAAATTGTAAAGATGAAATTATCAGCTCTAGAAATCAAGCAGCAATCCTTTGCGAAAACCCTTCGTGGATACGATGTAGGCGAAGTGCACTCGTTTCTTAATGTTATATCCAGTGAGTGGGAGCATCTTTCCAACAAGTCCCGGGAACAGAGCCGGGAGATCGAGCGACTCAACGATAAGTTGCAGCATTATCAGAAAGTGGAAGAAGCGTTGCATGAAACCCTGCAGACGGCTAAGGACTCTGTCGAGCAGCGAATCAGCAGCTCCAAGCAGGAAGCTCAGAACCGCATCGCAAAAGCGGAACTGGAAGCTGAGAAGATCCTCCGTGAAGCCCAGCGTGAACGTCAATCCATCCGCCAGAGTATTCAGCGGCTGCTGGAACGACGTCATGAGATCATACGCGGCATGGAATCATACCTCGAACTTGCCACCGAGTCTCTCGACTCCTTTAAGCGGGATGATGCCACAACGTATAGCCTTCCGAAAGAAGAGTCATCCGACTTCGATGAGAAAATATCATCCTCCCGTCAGGGTGGGCAGAATAAGCAAACCAAATCTGCGTCACACGCTCCGGGTACCGAAGACCTTGACGAGCTCCTTGACGACCTTGACGACTAACCCAATTCTTTTTAATGCCACGTTTTGAAACTGTAAAAGAATTTCGATCAAAGCGCAAAGATGCTCTTGCCTTTCTTGAGGGTCAAACCGATTTCAGGCCCGACTTTCTTATCATTCTCGGAACAGGTTTGGGCCGTATTGCAGAAGACATTGAAATAAAAACCTCGATATCCTACACAGATATCCCGCACTTTCCCACTTCCACAGTCGAGACTCACGCCGGAAGACTGCTTTTCGGCACACTCAGCGGAAAAAAAGTAGTGGCCATGCAAGGTCGTTTTCATTACTACGAGGGTTACACGATGCAACAGATCGTCTTTCCGGTCCGTGTTCTGAACGCTTTTGGCGCCAAGACACTACTGGTCTCAAATGCATGTGGTGGAATGAATCCCCATTACCGCCGGGGGGATATCATGTGTATCACAGATCACATCAATCTGCAGGGCGACAATCCCCTTATCGGTCCCAACGATGATAACCTCGGCAACCGGTTCCCGGATATGAGCGAACCGTACAGTCAGGAACTGATCATCCACGCCGAAAATGTGGCTCTTGAGAATAATATCAAAATGCACCAGGGAGTCTATGTTGCCGTTTCAGGCCCGATTCTCGAAACACGTGCCGAATATCGATTTCTTCGTTATATTGGGGGTGATGTCGTCGGCATGAGTACCGTTCCGGAGGTTATCGCTGCCGTCCATATGGGAATGGACGTACTGGGAATCTCCGTCATAACCGACGAATGCTTCCCGGATACCCTCGCGCCGGTAATTATGACGGATATTCTGGAAGCAGCAAATATGGCTGAACCCAAAATGACGAAAGTAATGAAAGGAGTGCTGGCACGTTTGTGATATTATTGTTAGAATAAAGCTCACGAAATACTGAAATGTTACCATCCTATGTTTTCATATGACGACAATATCATCTGGGATGAATACGAATGGGAATCTCATATCGACGAGATGACCCGGCGGTATGAACATCTGCGCAATCTGATTGAATCCGATCGTGAAAAACGTCCGCGATGGTTGCGGCATCTGCAGGATTTTCCTACCAAGCTGGACGCTGTCGACGCCTTTATTGAAGAAGAACTCCTCATTGAAGAGTCCCATTTCCCTCTGGATGACAACAATGAGTTTGAGAATGATGACGACGCACTTTTTGAATATATTGATGACGACGATGAAGAGGATTGGGACTCTGACGAGGAAGCCAGCGAATTCTTGGATGATCTGCGAGAAGAAAATGAACCGATCGATGAGGATGACGAGGACGATGTAGAGAGCCTTTTTGAAGATATTTTTGAGGATGAAGCTTCTGATGAGTCCATATACGACTATGCCACCCTTGAGAATATAGCTATTTATACCGATGCACGGGATTTTGCCGCCGACCTGATGATCTTCAACGACAGCAAGCCGCAATACATGAAACACCCCGGTTTTATCCGTTTGATCTCCGATATCTTGATGATCAGCTCTAAACTTGCCGCGGCGTATTCCATGGGTTTCGACGTTGAAGTGCTTGGAGCCAATATCGCATATTGTAAAAAAGCCCTTGTCAAGGCGAATCAGACTCTCAACTATATTCAGGTTCTAAATGCGAATCCACTTACCGCGACCGACTATCACGAGCTGCACCGGCGCCTTTTTGAGCTGCGCAACAATATCGCTATTAATATTCAGGATACACGGGTTTTATTCAACAATATAAAATAAAACAAGGTGTTCACTGATCACCCGCCTTATTGTTTTATGTAAAGACTTTTTATGCTGTTCCAATAGTTTTTGGCGAACAGCTTGTAAGGTTTGCCCTCCATTCTTCTCCTGATTAGAAAGCAACATTTCCTGTTCACCGATCCGTTCCAGTGGTGTTACATTATGTCAGGAGAGAACAAGGTATCATTGAATCCGGGGGCTTATCCCGCCCTGCGCATTGCTCTTGTCTACGCATGCGGCATATTGTCAGGCAGAGTTTTCCATCCGGATTTCTCCTTTTTCTATCTGTATTCCGGACTTGCGGGCATCATCTTTTTCTACGGAATTCTCGCCCAACGGACTTCACCTGTTATCAGATTGCAACTGCTGCCGTTTATCTATCTTTTTTGCATCGCCGGATACGGCTTTATCAACTCTCACGTGCACCACCAGCCCATCCACGCTGACGAAAAGCTCCTTCAGGCATTTGATCCCGGGTATCTGACCTATTTCGGAGGGGTCACCTCCGACCGCAAGACACGGTCCGGCAACCGATTGCTTTCGATTCAAGTTGACTCTGTCCGCATCAGAGGTTTGCCGACCTGGCAGCTGCCTTTCAAATCAGAAGCACTGGTGCGATCAGCGTCCGGGCCCTCGTCATTCGATCAAGAAGAATCATTTCTTGACACCGGGACGGGTTACTATATCCATTTCAAGGGTGAACTCCGGCAACCACAGCCTCCCGGCAATCCGAATCAGTTCGATTACGCCGCTTTTCTGTCACGTCAGGGAATTCATACACAAATTTTTGTCTCGGAAATTACCAACAGCCATAAAAACAGTGATGCCCCTTTCTGGATCCGTCAACAGGTTCGCATTCGTGCATCGATCACTGCGCTTTTCTCTGATTCGAATGCGCCTCTTGCCAGGGCGATCATACTCGGCGACCGGTCACGACTTGACCATCAGCTGCGGACTGATTTTTCCCGATCCGGACTGGCCCATTTGATGGCGGTTTCCGGCATGCATGTCGGTTTTATCCTGCTTCCGATCTGGTTTCTGCTGCCCTGGTTCCGGCGCTCCCACGGAATGCGGATCACTGCGCTGATATCAGGCGGATTGCTGCTCATCTGTTACGCGGGAATTACCGGTTTCTCTGTATCTGTTTCCCGGGCTGCACTCATGGCTTTTTTTCTGATGATTGCACGATTATATCACAAACCGGGCACCTCGATGAACATTCTGGGAGCAGCTTCGCTTGTGTTGTTGCTTATCGATCCGCTGATGCTGTACGACATCGGTTTTCAGTTATCATTCATTGCAGTCATCATCATCCTTACCACCCTGCCCGGAACCCGCTATCTGCTGCCTCCCCGACTTCGATATCGAAAAACCGGTGCATTGTTTCAGTTTATTATGGTCAGTATACTGGTACAGGGTGGGCTCTACCCCCTGCTTATCCACTTTTTCAATGAATTTTCCATTGCCGGTCCGGTCAGCAATACGCTCGCCGTCCCATTTGTCCAGTTGATGTTTCTATGGTCGTTTTTCTGTCTCGGATTTTCATCAATAAGTGGCGCTGCAGCAGTTTTTCTCAATGCTCCCGGCGATTATATCCTTACCGGTCTGACCCGGTACGTAACCTGGATCGGATCACAGCCTGCCGCCTGGATCGAAGGAACACTACCGGATAATCTCATCTACGGTATCTGGATTTTTGGAATTTCAACACTGGCCAGTCTGCGTATCCCCACTATTCGCTGGAAAATGTTATGCGGTTTGCTGGTTATTTTCACCCTGTATCAGTCCGGAAAGGTCCTGGACCTGCTTCGTTCACCTGAATTAAAGATTACTTTTTTTGATGTCGGACAGGGAGATGCCGTACTGTTGCAGACGCCGGGCGGTTACAACTATCTCTATGATACCGGAATATGGACACCCCACTACGATTCCGGGGAACGAACACTTATACCTGAACTACGGGCGGCAGGTATCAACAGGCTGGACGGGGTTATTCTTTCGCATCCGCATGCCGATCATATCGGAGGAATCGTCAGCCTTATGGAACATATACCCATCGACACCATTTATCAGTCGCCAATTCCATATGACTCCCACCTGTATCACCAGTATATGGAGCTGGCATATGAGAAAAGGATCCCCATCCGCTTGCTGTCAACCGGAGACATGATCTATACCAATACTTCCCTGCCGATGCTTGTGCTGGCTCCATCCGACAGCATCGCGGCTGCCGATCCCAACAACCGGTCGGTGGTGTTGCTCGTCCGGTACGGTGATACACGGCTTTTGCTGACCGGTGACGCTGAAAAAGAGGCAGAAGCTTTTCTTGTCGATACGTTCGGCAGTTTTTTGGAGTCAGATCTGATGAAAATTGGCCACCATGCGAGTCGGACCAGCTCCACTTTACCGTTTCTTGAACTTGTAAATGCCCCCCTCGGAATTGCTTCTCTTGCCAAAAACAACCGATACGATCATCCTCATCCCGAAGCCACCCGCAGAATACGTCATACCAATATTTCAGTCAGGTATACCAGCCTGGAAGGAGCTATCATATTTAAAAGCGATGGACGTTATTATCGCCATGTGTCCTGGCGCCAGGATTAAATTTTCCGGTTACATCGGAAACTCAAACTTTCACTAACAAACACTTTGATGCAAGAGTATTACCAGTTTGTTCTGTTTTTCACTTTTCTGTTTTCGATTTTCGGATTAATGCAATGGTATATACTGCATAATTACTTCCGCTGGTTACAAGTAATCACATCAGAACAAAGTTATCCCCGTTTTCGTATGGCCGGAATCATCTTTTTCGCTGTAGCCAATTTTGTCTTTTTATTGCGGTTTCCCTCCACCGATATGGGATGGTATCAGCAACCGCTTTTTCAGAACCTGATCATTTATCCCGGCGGCATTTTTTACGGAGCTGTTGTTTTTACATTCATCATCCTGCTGATCGTACGCACTTCTTACCGGCTGGTGACGTTAATCGATAAAATTTCAACCCGGGCTCCCTTCTCCCATATACGTTCCGGCTTTCGACTCGTATTCACGCGCCCTGCCAAACCGGAAAATTTTACTGACTCCGGAGACTTATTTGAATCGCAACTTGCGCCTGATCCTGAAAGCACATCCGATTCTTCGCAAACTGAACAGCCGGAATTAAAAAAAGCGGCGAAATGGATGGATGAGCAACCGGAGACACCGATATCCAGCCAGATAAGCCGTCGGCAATTTCTCAGAACAGCCGGAACTGCCGTGATCGCGACTCCGGTTTTATTTACGATTGGTGCATCTACCGCGACATCGCACGACTACCGTATCGTTCACCGAAAGCTTCACTATCCCGGACTACCCACTTCGCTGAACGGCTTGAAAATAGTTCAGATCAGCGATATCCATTCGGGCATCTATATGACCGAAACCCAGATGCAGGATATATTCGAGCTGGCCAACGAGCAGCATCCAGACCTTGTCACCATCACAGGTGATTTTGTCGACAATTCCATCTCCGAAATTCCTGCACTGTGCCGATCCATCACCCGGTTAAAATCGGAATACGGTATTTACGGATGTCTTGGCAATCATGATCACTACGCTTCTGCATCAGCCGTCACTTCCGCACTTCGCCAACGCAGCATCCAATTGTTAACCAACGATCACCAGACACTCACAATCAACGGGGAGCGTCTGACACTGATTGGTGTGGATGACGCCGGGGCAGGTAACCGTAATTTTGCCCGACTTGATCAGGCTCTGTACAACATGGCAAACGACAGTTTTCAGATCCTGCTCTCGCACAGGCCCGATATGTTTGATCAAGCCCGGAAGCACGGCATCGACCTTACTCTTGCCGGCCATACACATGGCGGGCAAATCGGTTTTGACTTTATGGGAATTCCCGTCTACCCGATCCATCTCTTCCAAAAATATGCCAAGGGGCTGTACGAGCATGGTGACCACAAATTGTACGTCAACGTGGGAATCGGGATGGTCGGCGTTCCGGTGCGGCTGGTCCGTCCTGAACTTACCGTCATTGAGCTGACGAATAGTATTTCTGTTGTATAACTCACAATAAACGGTAGTTTCGAACACTATTTATCAGGCAGCTTACAATAAGCTGCCAAAACCGTTTCAGGAGTATGACGCTGTATTTTTGCTCAAAGTAATTGTTCCCCAATACTGGTAATAATAGTTTTGTTTTGTATGAGAAATAAGCAAAAGTTTGTGATATTGACAGAACTCATTCATAAATTGCAATTATTACAATAGCATTATAGAAAATGAAGCATAAAATATTTAAACAAAACGATCATGTCCTGGATTGTAACATCGCTTACCGTGGTATTAATCCCTGCATGAGCCTTTTGGATGTGCCCCGTGCGGCATGTAAGATCTCCCTGAGTCATTTTCCACCAGCTCCTGCAAGCCTCAGATATTCCCGGGTATTCTGCGCGTTAAGTCTTGTAGCAGTAGCGGGTTTTTTGCTGCTCACTTCAACCCTGTTTGCGAAGCCTTCAGGAAAGGATGCCATGGAGATATCCAGAGCTTTTGAGTTTCGCTACGTAAGTTCCAATTTTCAGGCAGACGGTGAGACCGATTTCAAGGGGGAGACAGAGGTGTTTGATACCGAACAGCGTGTGGATTATCTAAAGCAATGGGCCCGATATGGCCAGACTTTTTTCAATGATCCTGAATTAAACAAGATTGTTGTCCACGATGAAGAGGTGCAGTCGGTCCTTGATCAACTAAAACCCCAGCCGCTGCCACAAGTTCGACAAAAAATTAAACTGGATAACTGGAAGTACCTGGGCTACCGTGACGGGCAGCATCAAGAGGAGCTTCAACAACTGCATCACTGGGCAGATATGGATGGCGTAACCATAGAAGATGGTCTCTTTACACTATCCGGGAACACCTTTCGAGCCACATTTG
This sequence comes from Balneolales bacterium, assembly GCA_007131625.1. GTDB lineage: Bacteria > Bacteroidota > Rhodothermia > Balneolales > Natronogracilivirgulaceae > SLQC01. The sequence continues at coordinate 28,883 of SLQC01000320.1, forward strand.
ACGAACAGCCCTGGCGCCTGAATTTTTCCTGGAAAGCAAGTGTGCCGGATAAAAACGAACGCGTATCCTTTCGTCTGTCCAATCATGTAGTGATTGGTTTCAACGATAACGGTCGTTTTTTCTATAACGTGGATGGAGTGGAAATTCCTGCCGGTTCCTACACACCGAATGTCTTTTACCACTTTGAAATAGAACTGGATCCAGACGGTGGGCTGACTCCGGATTACAATCGAACAGATGTCGAGGCTTCAAGTGAAATCGCGATAGATCCGGAAACACACAGATATCACAAGCGACATCAACCGGCCGTATATGCCACGCATGGCTGGAATTTTTGGTCAGCCGATGAAAGGGCTTATCCCCAATGGATTTCATTTGAACTGGAGGCACAGCGAGAATTGTCAAAGATAGAGTTGGCCTTCCGGCGAGATGATGATCGAACCTATGACTATCGCATAGAAGTTTCCAATGACAAGCAACAATGGCATGCCGTGACAGGTGAAAGATCTTCCTCGTCAAACCGCTGGACATCTGTTGATCTTGATGAACCTGCACAAGCCCGGTATGTACGCGTTGTTTTTACCGGAGCTTCTTCACCACAATTTCCTGCCGCTCTGAGCATGGTTCACTTTTATGATGAAAACGGGCGTGTCGCTCTGGCCGATGACAAACCGCTACGTGGAAAATTTAATTTCTCGGTGGATGGACAGCTTCTTGCGGATTATGTCCCATTATCTCACCAGATTCCACATTACCAACCTTTTGCCACAGATTTCTTTGAGATAGAAACCGAAGGGACTGTGATTCTGGATTATATCCATGGAACAGGATACAATCAGGTGACTGGAAGTGACGTTAGATTTTATCCTTTTGAAATAGCGACGTTTATGGATACAAATTTCAGGGCACGTCCCGATCCCGATGGATTTCAATATCCTGATTTTGACGATTCGAAATGGGATGTTGTGCCATATAACCGTTATGCTCACGGCGGGGAACGCCGCAAGGAAGAGGCGCTCTATATGCGGAGGAAAATCGGGATTGATGATTTCGA
>SLQC01000399.1 GCA_007131625.1 Balneolales bacterium
CAAAGGCAGCAATTAAAGTACCGGGAATGACCTATCAGCCACCATTGCTCGGATCCAAAACCCTGTTGAATATTACTGCAAGCTCTTGGCCTTATTGGGGTTCGTTGTGGGTTGGACTCTCCATGTTTGCAGGAGCCGGATCGGTATGGTGGGAAAAACGATCACGGAAAAGTCGTGACAATCGGAGTAGTTGAAAACGACAAATAGTAAATACTATGCAATTTATAAATATATCCGAAATGCGAAGCCGTACACGACAGATGTTGTCGGATACAACCCAGCCGAATGCATGGAGAAGAAAATACAGTATGATGAATAAAATGACTGCGGCAGTCCTGTGTGTGTTGTTTTTGGTCGCAGGCTGTGACAACAAAAACGGCCCGTTTCCAGACAGCGACAGGAATCAGCGAGGTGTATCCGACAGGTCACAGAATCTGCAAGTTGACTTGACGTTTGACGCACAGTCGGATCCTACTCACATATGGTATGGAAAGGGAATCAATCTCTATATGGAGTGGTGTGATTACAGCGGCAAACAGATCAGAAGCCGGCGTTATGGTGCCGTACTGGTAGATCAAAGCGGCAATTTACAGCGGTTCAGATCGGTTGAGAGCATGATCCGAAAACTTGCTGATGAAGGTAAAACAAAAGATGATTATGAACTGGTTGGAATTGTGGACTTCATTTCAGCGGAGAAACTTTTTGCACCGGAGAAGCTTACATATCACATTAGCAGAAACCTTCCGAGTCCGGACGGCGGCAACATCTCGGGGTTGAATCCGGAAGCCGATCAGGGCCTGCTGTTCAATATCGGCGAAGCTTATCCCGGTAAACGAATTTCCTGGGATGAAGTCTGGGAAATGGTGGTGAATGAGAAATCCTGACAAGGGAAGATTTTGATAGTTTCAATGAATGACCCATCAGACATTTTGAATCAAACAGAAAACAGATGAGTACCTGGATCAGTAAAAAAAACACTAGATGGCAATTAGATAAGCGATGCGCACATCTGGCAGGCATGTTGCCGGCAGTGTTGTTCATGTCGGTGCTTCTTATTATGATGATAAGCGGTTGTGATCAGAATCCACGAGATATCCGTATGGGCGAGCAGGAATGCGATCATTGCCGGATGATGATCAGTGAAGAGCAGTTTGTCGCGCAGCTGATCACAAAGCAGGGTCGGCACTATGCTTTTGACGCTATTGAATGTATGGCTGCATTTGAATCTGGCGGAGCAGCTCAGGAACTGGATATTCACAGTTTGTGGGTATCCCACTTCAATAATCCCGGAACATGGCTTCCTGCCAAAGAAGCCCGTTATCTGCAAAGTGAAGAACTTCGCAGTCCAATGGCAGTTAATATCTCTGCATATACCGACCGGGAAGAAGCTGATTTGCAGCAAGAAGCCTATTCCGGCAGAGTGTTGACCTGGGAGCTGGTGAAAGAGGTGGTACGGGAAGTCTGGTCAGGCGAATATAGTCACGCGCACCGGTAAATGGCTTCTACTCATGCGTCTTCTTCGACTCATTTGTTCACATCGTCTCATACATCCACATCGACTCATGCGTTCACTTCTTATTTTAACGGGAATAGTTCTTGTAGCGATAGCTGTTGTTTCGGCCCGGTTCCACGTTTCAACGGCACAACAGGAATCATATGAATTGACGCATGCAGATGAAATAAAATATACAGATTTCGCTCATTATTTATCGTATATTGATGATTCTGTGAGGAATGAAACCTTTGAAAATGACGCAAAGAACAGAATACTGGAGGTCGGATCGGATAAAGAATTTTCAGATATCAGTAATGCACTCGCCGCATCCAGGGATGGTGATATTATCCAAATTCATCAGGGGACATACCGTGAGAGCGGACTGATCGTCAAGAATAGCATCACTTTGCTTGGGATAGGTCGTCCGGTAGTTGATGTGGATGGACAAGGTGAGGGCATTCGTATTATAGCCGACAGTGTTCACATTGAAGGACTGGAAGTCAGAAATGTACCATCCAGCCACAGCCGCGACCATGCCGCCATCCGGTTCGATCGTGTTTCGGGAGGCAAAGTCATTGACAACCGGCTGGATAACAACTTTTTCGGCATTTATCTTGCACGGTCACACGATTTGGAAATTCGTGACAACCATCTTACCGCTTATCATGTAAGGGAATCGGCTTCGGCAAACGGAATTCATCTCTGGAACTCCGACCGAGCTACTATTACAGGTAATACGGTGATCGGGCACCGTGACGGCATTTATCTTGAATATGTGCAGGAGAGCAAGATATTTAACAATCACATCGAGAAAAATATCCGCTACGGACTCCATTTCATGTTCTCTGACGATTGCATCTATCACCATAACAGGTTTGAAGACAATGGGGCTGGTGTAGCAGTCATGTACAGCAGGCGCGTTATAATGAAACACAACCGGTTTGCTGACAACTGGGGATCAGCATCCTATGGAATCCTTCTTAAAGATATAACAGACAGTGAAATTCGCAACAATGATTTTTACAGAAATACGATAGGCATTCGGGTAGAGGGCAGTGACCGCGTCAAAATACATCATAACAAATTCAATCGAAACGGCTGGGCGATCCGGATTATGGCCAACAGCATGGACAATCACATTACTCAAAACAATTTTATCGATAATGCATTTGACGTGTCAACCAACAGCCGGCGCAACAACAGCACATTCGATTCGAATTACTGGGATAAATACAGCGGCTATGATTTGAAAGGAGACGGTTTCGGAGATGTTCCGTACCGCCCGGTTCGGCTTTTTTCCCTGATCGTTGAACGCAACCCTATGGCACTGATGCTGCTGCGCAGTATGTTCGTGCAGATCCTCGATATCACCGAGCGCATCATGCCAACCCTGACACCAGAGACACTGATTGATGAAAAACCGCTTATGCGGGAGGTGGAGATATCGCTATGATTACTATCAACAAACTGGATAAACACTACGGTTCCCAGCATGCGCTAAAATCCATAGATATTCGCATCGCACCTGGCCGCATTACCGCAGTTCTGGGTCCGAATGGCGCGGGAAAAACCACACTGATTAAATGTATACTCGGGCTCGTAAAGCCGGATAGCGGACAAATTTCTGTGGATGGCATACGCGTCAACGGTGAAAGCGATTATCGCCGCATGATCGGTTACATGCCGCAGCTGGCGCGTTATCCTGAAAATCTGACCGTCAGCGAGATTGTCGAAATGATTTGTGATGTGCGAGGCTGGTCGGGAAGCGGGAAACCGGACGCAACAACCAGTTCATCTGATTCAAACTATTCGCACAAAGCACATGATACACATAATGCACATGATGCGCATGATGTGAACAAAACACACAATGGCCATGATTTGCAAAACCGACACAATACACCCACCGGCCTCGACTGGGATCTCTGGCACCGGTTCAATCTCGACTCGGAGAAAAACAAGACATTCCGAACACTTTCCGGTGGAAATCGCCAGAAAGTGAGCGCAGTGCTCGCATTTTTATTCCGTCCGAAAATACTTTTTCTTGACGAACCGACGGCAGGTCTTGATCCGGTTTCCAGTAGTATTTTCAAGGATAAAATTTTGGAAGAGCGGGATCGCGGCACGACGGTCATTTTGACGTCACATATCATGAGTGAGGTCCAGGATCTATCTGAAACAGTGGTATATCTGCTCGAAGGCCGGCTCCATTTTGAGCGTGGCGTCGAGGAAATCCTCGCCGAAACCGGACAAAAAACACTGGAGCGCGCGATTGCCAAAAAGCTGGATGTATCATCCGGGGACAATGACGAAATTAACGAGGCGATTGTTTTCACGGAAAAAATCATGACGGGAGGGGTGCTATGATTGCCAAAATTCTCAAATATCAATTGCGGGATGTGATGCGCAGCAAATGGATTATCGCATATGCACTTCTGTTCCTTATTTTCACTGATGTGCTTTTCCGCTTCGGTGGCGACGGTGTACGCGTTGTGACCAGTCTGATGAATGTAGTGCTGATCGTAATCCCCCTCGCTTCGATGATCCTTGGAGCCTTTTATCTATACAATACCCGGGAGTATATCGAACTGTTGCTATGCCACCCTGTCAAGCGCCATCAACTCTTCTGGGGGATGTTTCTGGGATTGGCACTTCCCATGGTACTGGCCTTCGGGGGGGGAGTTATGATTCCATTCGTTTATAACGGGGTCGGACCCGAAGCATGGTCGGCGGTGCTGCTACTGGTATTCACCGGATCAGCCCTGTCGGTAATTTTTGTCGGAATCGCTTACTACCTGGCACTGCGATTCGATGACCGGATCAAAGGACTCGGACTCGCACTGGTCATCTGCCTCTTTTTCACCGTGATTTACGACGGGCTGATCCTCTTTGTGATCTATCTGCTTTCAAGTTATCCGCTTGAGAAACCGGTTATAGCGTTTTCACTTGTGAATCCAATTGATATGGGTCGGATTCTGATGCTTATGCAATTCGATATTTCCGCACTCATGGGACTTACCGGCGCTGTTTTTCGCGATTTTTTTGGAACCAAAATGGGCATGATGATCGCTCTTGTATCACTTCTGCTCTGGCTGGCGATACCCGTATCCGCGGGGCTCCGTCAGTTCCTTCTCAAGGATTTCTGAAAATTGCGTTAACAGACATCACAAAATTGATTAAATTATTATAATAATTGAAATGAAATAGATCATAAAGTTATATAACTTCTCCTGATGATTTCATTCTCAACCGGATCATTTTTTAACTTTAATTTCCTTCATGGCCAAATCATTTCAACTCTCCGACACCATTCAGCAATCGATGCCAGAGAAAGGCATTCTCAGCCGAACGATCTTCAAGAACGAGTACACAACCCTTGTCATCATGCAGCTTGCTCCCGGCGAGGAACTGACCGAGCACACTTCCAAGTTTCCTGTCTGGATTCAGACCATCGACGGGGAAGGAGTTCTCAAAACGCCGAATGGCGAGGAGAAAATGTCGCCCGGCACCTGGATCTGCCTCGACCCGTCCGAAGAGCATGCGGTCTACCCGGTATCCGAACAAACCCTCAGTTTTGCGTTGATAATTATGAAAAAGAATCAACTATGACAATGTTCGTTGATTCACGGGTGCATGATTATATTATCATGGGTGCTCCATGTGTCCTAATGAGTCAAAACATTTTAAAAAAGGTGAAATGATTTCACGGATTGAAGATATCACCTGGCGGCGACGACGCGTCATCTGGTATTTCAGCGGATGTGTGATGATCGCGGTGATCCTGATAGTCGGCGGATTGACGCGCCTGAATCAGGCCGGACTCTCAATAACCGAGTGGGAAGTGATCAGTGGAGTGATTCCACCATTATCTGAAGCGCAGTGGAATGACGCGTTCGAAACCTACCGACAGTTCCCTGAATACCAGGAAGTCCATCGCGGCATGACCCTCCCGGAATTCAAGGTCATCTACTGGTGGGAATACACACATCGCATGCTTAGTCGTCTGCTCGGGTTCCTTTTTGTGATTCCGTTCCTGATATTCGTTTGGAAACGTGCCATGCCCATCGACGAAGCCGTCAAACTCGGAGGCATCGTATTGCTCGGTGGTGCGCAGGCTTTCCTTGGATGGTATATGGTTCAGAGCGGACTCGCTGATCAACCCGTCGTCAGTCATCTGCGGCTCGGAATCCACCTTGTCGTGGCCTTCCTACTCTTTGCATTACTGTGGAACCTGGCGATAAACAGGATTCCGAAAAACTCCAGACAATTTCCGGGCATTCTTAATAAAGCCACCGGCAGACGTTCTCTTTCCAGGAATTTCTCAGATACGCAGTGGATGAATATCATCTGGGCAGCAGCTTTGGGACTGCTGTTTCTGCAAGTATTGGTCGGAGGCTGGACTGCCGGACTCAAAGCCGGGTTCGTCTATCCGACCTTTCCGAAAATGGGTGCCTACTGGATTCCGCCGGAACTCGGATTCATGTCGCCTTGGTGGTATGATTTCTCGCACAACGCCATTTCCGTACAGTTTTTGCACCGCGTGTTGGCGTTACTGGTAACCCTTTTGGTGATCCCGCTGGCCGTATCCGGATTGCGGTCTTATGTCAGGCCGTTGCAACTTACAGGACTAGTATCGCTGCTGATCATCGCTCTGCAAATAGTAACGGGGGCACTAAATGTCCTTTGGGGAGTTCCGGTCTGGCTCTCTTCTGTCCATCAGTTCGGGGCGCTTATTTTGCTGGCGGCACTACTCACAATGCGTCGATATAATGTGGTCTATTCGTAGTCGCAACACCTGACATCGCAACCAAATTGATTGTGTCCGATTATGTTTTGCATCTGAAGAAGTTCGCCATCCCGATGGCGTAGTGATTCCCGCGAGATCGGTCCATTTCTGGATTCGGGTCTGGCCACTTGCTTAAATACTCAAAAGAAATAAAAAAGAAGGGCGAATGCCGCTTGTATCTCGACTTTTTATAAAAACCGGTGTAGTGTGGCTGCTACTCTCTATTCTGCTGATAGCCTTTATCCATCTGCCGGGAACGGGTATCTCTCGCATGTGGATGCCTGTATTTTACCACATGCTGATGGTCGGATGGGTAACGCAGATCATCTTCGGCGTAGCCATATGGATGTTTCCCGGCGACAGGTCGGGTCGAGTTAAAGGCGCCGGTCCAAATAAAACCAAAGGCAATGTCGTGGTGCATTACGTGGTATATGCATTGCTGAATGCAGGTTTGTTGATGCGTGTAATTTTAGAACCGGCGGCCGGCGGATTCGCCCCGTCGTTTTTGTCGGGTATGATCGGTGGTACGGTATCGGCATGGATTTCGTATATGCTAGCAGTATCAGGCGGACTTCAGCTGATCGCTTTTATCGGTTTCGCCCATCAGATCTGGCCGAGAATACGGGGCAAGCGCCATGCCTGATGTCAGCCGGTTTATGATTCGAGCCGCGTTATTATGGCTGTTAGCTGGTGGTGTAACCGGGGCGGTGCTACTCGCCGAAAAAGGGATTCCTTTATGGGCAGGAGCCTGGATACTGCTCCCAATGCATATCAATACGGTGATATTCGGCTGGATGATCCAGTTTGTGCTGGGTGTCGCCTACTGGATGCTGCCCAAATATCGTGAAGAGCCGCTTCGCGGACCGGTTGCTCCAGCCCGATTTGTATGTCTCGGTTTTAATGCCGGACTTGTGCTCACGTTTCCCGGGCACCTGGGTCTCTTTCCTGTATTATTTCTCGGAACAGGTTACGCCCTGATATTTGCAAGTGTCGTTGTGATGGCGATACTTGTCTATCCCAGGGTGCTGACATACCGTGGCGGATACTGAAAAGAGCGCCTGAAACCGGCTTGCCACATCCGGGACAGTACATAGCGGCACCCTTGCAGCAAAGAGCGGCATCCTTGCAGTACAAAAACGGTATCAGTCTGAATATAAATCCTGAGAAAGAATATCAGCGTAATAACTTCCTGTGAAAAAAGCGTTTTACATACCGGCGATGCTATTTCTCATCCTGACTTTGATCAGCGGTGTCTGGCTGCGTCTGCAATGGGGATGGCCTGAGTGGATACTCATCCGCGTCGATTACCTGATCCATGGCCACTCCCACGTGGCACTTTTGGGATGGACCTTTCTCGGTCTCGCGGGATTCATTCTGGAAGCCGGCACTTACCGGCGAAAGCTACCTTATCGCATGGTCATATTCCTGGGATACGTTGTCACGTTGGTCACTGCGATTCTATTTGTCGCATTTGTCTATTCTGGATACGCTCCATTGTCCATCGCACTATCCACCCTGCACATGCTGCTTGGATACGTCATCGCATGGTTTTTTTTCCGTCACGCCCGGCAAGACAGCAACATAGCCGGACAGTATTTCCTCGAAGGTGCGGTATTTTGGATGTTGCTCGCCACCGCCGGAACCTGGCTGTTGGCTGTCGGCCGCGGACTCCCACCGTTCTGGATGAACACCGCCGTTCAGTTTTATCTGCACCTATTGTTTAACGGCTGGTTCGTTTTTGCCCTTGCAGGGATGGCATTTCGCTATCTGATACCATTAGAGAAAAAAAACACAATATGGCCCTTCTGGCTGATGATGGCGGGATTGCTTCCGTCGCTCATCCCGCAACTGGATTTGGCGACGGACTGGGGTATATTCACATATATCGGACTTGCCGGCACACTCATATACGGTGTGGGCGGACTTGCGGTGGTCTGGTTCGTGATTCGTTCATTCGTAATACAAAGCCGTCGCTGGTTATACAAGGAACTACTTTGGACGGGATTGGCAGGTGCTGTGCTCGTTTTTAGTTTACCGGTTTCCATGGCATTGCCTCCTGTTCGTGAAGTCTGGCTGCAATCCGAATTTCTGGTAATCGGATTCATCCATCTGCATTTGCTGATGACAGTTTCCTCGCTGCTTTTATTTGCTATGGTACAGCGCATGGCGACAAACGGAATATTGTACGCAAAGCGGTCTCATCTTGCCGAACAGTATGACATACGCTTCGCTGACATCGGGATGCAAACTATCCGCCCGATTTCAAGTATCGTCAGGCGCACAGGATCCATGCTTTTCGTCGCCGGAAGTGTCTCCATGGTGGCGGTTCTGTTTGCAACCGGCATAATGCAGGTTGCAGGGATCATCCCACCGTTACCGGTGCAAAAAGTGTTGTTTTACACCGGACTCGTCGCATTAACGGGAGTAATACTCCTGATGGCACCCGTCAAGCGTTGATACCTGTACCCGCTTTCACGTTTGCAGCTGCTTCCATCGTAGATATTTATCGCGGAGCGTTTTTAGGGCAAGAACAATATGATTATTAATGGTTCGGGGCGCACAGTTCATCACTTTGGCAATCTCAGTGTGGTCGAGTCCCTCGTATCGGCTTAGTTCAATGGCTTCTTTTTGTCTTCCTGGCAGTTCACTGATCCACTGGTGAATTTTTTCCTGTAATAGTTCCTCTTCTCCATTCAGTTCGTCCATTTCAAAATAGTCGTCAACCAGGACATTCTCTGACAACTCACTGTCAACATAGCGTTGCTGATCGCTATTGATATAATTCATGCACTCATTTCGCACCAATATATAAAGAAAAGCCTTGAGAGATTTGTTTTCATCAATACGTTTGCGGAATTGCCAAAGCCTGTAATAGACTTCCTGCAAAACATCCTTGCATATATCCCGGCTGTCAATAAATCGCCCCGCGTATTTAAATAGCTGCAAATACGATTCCTGGAACAGTTCGCGGTAGGCTTCTTCATCGTCCTGCCGGATCCGTGTTCCCCAGAGTCGATACTGATCTGTCGGAGAAGGTTTCGTACAAGTCTCCATTGCCAAGTTAGTGGGCTATTCTATATAATCAATCGATGTAAATCTGTGGTTGTAACATTATCCCATAAACATGGCATCTTTACTCAAGTATCTGTTATATAGTTGCTTACTAGTAGAAAAAGGGGAGCCGGGTATTCCGGCACCCCCTTTCCTTGATACAATTTGAAGGTCAACTCATTATTATTTTACTGATAACTGTTTTTTTGAATTATATCAGCAGGATTAATATGCCGGCTGAAGCTCAATAATGACTTCTTTCTCCGATGACTGCAACGATACCTCTACTTCTTTTTCATCGTAGCCTTCAGCCGTGACAATCAGTGTGTACTCTCCCAGGTTCAGTTCATTGAAAATGAAAGAGCCATCTCGCTCGGTTTCGGTCGAAGCTTCTTGTCCTGCTATACTGACTGTAGCAGCCTCTATAGGTTCGTGACTTTCTGCTTCTACTACCGCACCATGGAGTGTAGCGGTTGTATCATCAGCTTGAAGTACACCAGTCGGGAAAACAGTCATTGAAAACAATACAATCCCGCTAATGAGGTAAGAAATGGAGTGTAACATGATTAATCCTCTTTAATTTAATTCAAGGGTAATTGCAATCG
>SLQC01000017.1 GCA_007131625.1 Balneolales bacterium
TCGACCGGAAATTCAATAAGAAAACAAAAAAGAGACCTCCCCTCCAACTGATTAAAGATTTTTTGGTCAAATGAGATGAAGGAGGGGCGGTGAAATTAAAAATCGCTCAATTTAGGTATTAATGTCTATTAATGTGTTGTCTCCTGAATTATTGAAGTAGTCTCATGCATTGCTTGCTCATTCCATTTTCCACCGTCACTTATATCCCAACTATAATCATCTATCAATATATTTCTGGCATCTTCTCCTTTATTGTACATAGAATCACCAGCGTGAAAGCGAACGCCATTCTGCAATGTAGTCAAGCTCGCCCAACCTATTAACAACTGGTCATAGTTATGAGTCGAAAGAGTCACTCTCGAAAACATGCCTGACATATTCGTTACGTTACCGACATCCCAGCCGCCGATGTCCTGATCGAAGGACCCGGCGCCATTGAACATGCTTGACATATTTGTCACACTGCTGACGACCCAGCCGCCGATATCCTGATTGAAAGAATCGGAGGCATAGAACATTGTACTCATATCTTTCACGTTACCGACATTCCAGCCGCCAATGTCCTGGTTGAAGGAAACGGCACGGGCGAACATTAATTGCATATTCGTCACGCTGCCGACATCCCAGCTTCCGATGTCCTGGTTGAAGGAAGCGGCATCAAGGAACATGCGTTGCATGTCTGTCACGCTGCTGACATCCCAGCCGCTGATATCCTGGTTAAAGGATCTGGCGCGTTCGAACATAGCTTCCATATTCGTCACGTTTCCGACGTCCCAGTCACCGATGTCCTGATTGAAAGAACCGGAGGCATAGAACATAGTATGCATATTTGTCACGTTTCCGACGTCCCAGCCGCTGAGGTCCTGGTTGAAGGAACGAGCGCGAGAAAACATTCCAGCCATATTCTCTACACGGCTGACGTCCCAGTTGCTGAGGTCCTGGTTGAATAAAGCGGCACGAGCGAACATTCCAGCCATATTTCTTACACTGCTGACATCCCAGTTGCCAATGTCCTGATTGAAATGGCCGTCGGCTTCAACATAAGCAAACATCTCACGCATATCCTCCACACGGCCGACATCCCAGCTGCCGATATCCTGATTGAAGGAACGGGCACGTTCGAACATCCTATACATACTTTCCACACGGCCGACATCCCAGTTGCCGATGTCCTGGTTGAATGATCCGGCGCGTTCAAAGATATTGGCCATACTTGTCACATTACTGACATCCCAGCCGCCTATATTCTGGTTGAAAGACCCGGCTCTGGTGAACATCCCGGCCATATTTGTCACACGACTGACATTCCATCCACCTATATCCCGATTAAACGAACCTGCGCGTACGAACATCCCGGCCATACTTGTTACATTACTGACATCCCAGCGACCAATATCCTGATTGAAGGAACCGGCGTTGCTGAACATATGCGACATATTCGTTACACGGCCGACGTCCCAGCGACCGATATCCTGATTGAAGGAACCGGCGTTGCTGAACATATGCGACATATCCGTTACACGACTCATATCCCACTCATTCATATCTGGAACTGCAGAAATCCCGCTACCAGCAAAGGCGTTACGCATAGTCGTTGTACCAGTTACATCCAACATATCATTCGCTGTGATGGTCAGGTTTTCAGTCCCATGAAAATAACTGCCCGAATTGCCTAATCTTAATGCTCCCCAACGGCTTATTTCCTGTATCTTCAGTTTGTCCCCACCATTGTCAAAGTTCCATCCTTTGATAGTTCCAGTGATGGTAACAGAGTATTCGCCAATATTGTCATACGTATGTGTTACTTCCTCCTGGTTATAAGCCGTGATGATGTTTTTTGTGCCGTCGCCCCAATCAACGGTAAAATCGTACTCCCCATCCTCTACCAGTGGCAACATTATCTGTGTTTGGCTACTGGAACCTACAGAGGTTTTGGATACGTCCCAGACAGAGACGAAAGCATTATCATCCTGGGCCTGAGCCGATATGGCTGTCAGTATGAACATGGCCGTCAGGAGCCGGACTATCCTGATTGAAGGTAAATATCTTGTAAGGTTATTTATCATGCCATTATCTGGATCTTTCATAACATATTAGTTTTTAAAAATGCTACATACCATCTGTTCATCTGTATCATCTGTTCATCTGTATCATCTGTCAATTTTTTGATGCATAACGTCAGATAGATAACCCATGCTATAATCATCAGGCGCCTGTGGCAGAGATCTCTGTTATGACTGTCCTTGGTGATTCACCGGGTAAAATGACTTGTGCGAAATCGCCCTTCGGATCTTAAAGAAATGGATAAACAGATAACAGCTATTTCGTAATGTTGGTGATGTATTCAATATTACCAGGCATGACTTCCACGACATCGTAATCTTCATATTCAATGTAGTGGTACTCGATGTTGGAATTTTGTGCAGCTTTCAGGAATGCAGGGAAATCCAGCAGCCCCGTGCCAAAAGGCACATTCATATCTCTCGAAACCCGACCGCTATAATTGCGTTCGACGTCTTTCGAAAGATCTTTCAGGTGTGTCAGATAGAAGCGATCGGGATACTTTTGAAGCAACTCCACCGGGTCGTGTCCCGGATGGACAACCCAGCCCACATCCATCTCGAAATTTACGTATTCCGGATTGGTGTTTTGAACGATGTAATCGAACAGAGTTCCGTCCTCATAAGGTCTGAACTCATAGCCGTGATTGTGGTAGGCAAAATGCAGGCCTTCTTCCTTCAGAATCCGGCCGGCCCGATTGAAGTCTTCTACCGCTCTGCGGGCATCTTCGATGGTAAAGGGTCCGGATCGGTCATGCGGTATCGACGCCACCCGGACATATTTGGCACCCAGTGTGTGGGCATCCGATATCACCTGTTCCAGATCTTCTACCAGAGTATCGTAACCGACACCGTACGATGTACAAATCATCTCTCTTTCATCCAGCATTTCACGGAGTTCGGCGGCCGTTGCGCCGAACAGGCTTGAAAATTCGATATTGGTGAGTCCCATTTCCTTGATCAGGTCCAGGGTGCCGGGTATATCTTCATCAAACTGGTGCCGGAAGGAAAAGGATACAACACCAGGGTCGCTCAGTAAGACTTCTCCGTTATTCGAAGGGCGGTCGCACGCTGTGAACAAATCAGAAAAAAGTAATAAGGATATGATTATAAGAATTCGAAAAGTCATAATATCATTGTTTCGGAATATATTAAAGCAAATCACGTGTGTTGTGTGATTCGACACAATCGGGTTAACTCAAAAAGTATTTCAAATTCATAGGTGCAGCCACCTTGTAAATATTATGTGACGACCTAATATGTGACGACCTAATATGTGACGACCTAATATGTGACGACTTAATGAGAAAAGCATATTACGAAACTACCGGTGGAGCCGCAATAAGTTTTTTGAAATGTTTGAAAAAGCTGCCCCATTTTCACTTGATTTATAATAAATGCTTGGGTTTTACAGTCTTTTATAAACAACAAATAGAAATTTATGGGATAACTTCCGATGTGTCTTTACTTGAAAGTTGCAGATAGCATTTGTATTATGCAAATAAACAGTTAGCTATATTTCACATTTTATTAGAGTTCAATGGGTAATTGATTGATTGTAATAAGCGCGGTATTTATTGATGATTTTTTTAACAGATGATGTCAGATAGATGTCACACAATTCCCACGGATTTTGGCATGGCGTGCTTTCTGTATGAAAATTGAATATGCCGGTTCAGATAGCAGGAACAAATAATCAGATAGCAGGAACAAATAATGAGTGCGCGATCGATAATCGGGTTTTCTTTAATAATGTTAGGATTGTTATTTGCAGCCTTGACGGCATTGCGCTGGTCTGTGACCTCGGATCAGTACGCTGAACGGCTGGTGCTGTTCAGCGCTGCGGGGGTTCAGGCACCAGTGCAACAAACCATCGAGGAATACGAACGCTATTACCAGGAGACACACGGACGACGTATTCATATAGAGGTTGAGTATGGAGGATCGGGTACGCTTTTAAGCCGTTTGCAAGTAGCCCGGGAGGGAGATTTGTACCTGGCAGGAGACGAATCTTTCATCCGGATAGCGCGTGATTACGGGCTGGTGCAGGAGTCGCTGGAACTGGCGAAGATGACTCCGGTGATCGCAGTATCGGAGGAAAAGGCTGGACATATTAGTTCGTTGCAGGATCTGCTGGATGGTGACTATAGAATTGCAATCGGGGTACCGGACGGAACGGCAGTGGGGAGCGCAACGCGAGCGGCGTTAAAACGTATTGATCAATGGAAAGCATTTGAACGCAAAGTGGAAGTGACTAAACCTACCGTTAATGATTTGGCCAACGATGTTAAGATCGGCGCTGCCGATGCGGCGATTATTTTTGATATCACTGCCCGGCAATTCGATTTGGAATATGTTACCGATGCGGCTCTGGATGAGGAATCGGTGCAAGTGGAGATCGGTGTACTCTCATCAACACAACAGCCGGCAGCGGCATTGCACTTTGCCCGCTTTCTTGCAGCACCGGAGTACGGGCAGAAACATTTTCGTTCCCATCATTTTAACGTGGTGGAGGGGGATCGGTGGTCGGATGTTCCAGAGGTCAATTTTTTTAGTGGAGGATTGAACAGGCAGGCAATGGAGCCTGTCATCGATGCATTTGAGCGCAGGGAGGGTGTACGTATAAACACGATCTTCCAGGGCTGTGGAGCTTTGAACGCTCAGATGGCGACGATCCGTGATCAGAACCCGGACATGGGCTTTCCCGATGCTTACCTTGCCTGTGATGTCTATTACCTGAACCCCGTCAGTGAATGGTTCGAGAATCAGGCTACAGTGTCGAACACACGTATGGTTATTGTTACTCAAAAAGGTAATCCACGCAACATCCGTGAGTTGGAAGACCTGACACAACCCGGGCTTCGTATCGTGGTCGGTCATCCAACGCATTGCACCATTGGTGGATTGACAGAACGGCTTTTCAAGGCAAAAGGTTTGTATGATGAAATTATGGAAAACGTTGTCGAGCAGCAGCCGTCGTCGGGAATGATGGTTCCACCTGTAGTCAGTGGGGCGGCTGATGCCTCTGTGGCGTATTACAACGATACGCTGGCGGAGGGAGACAGGCTACACGTAATTGAGCTGGACACCGAGTATGCACGAGCGGTACAGCCGTTCGGTGTGGAAAGTACATCAAAAAACAAGCAGCTGATGCTTCGATTATATCAGTTTATCGGCCAATCACAGGAGATATTTGAGGAGCTGGGATTCGGCTGGGAGTTGGGCCGATCCCCGGACGATTTTGAGCTGATCACTCCGGCAGGCGCCAGGCCGCCGCAGATCAATATGAGAGGAGAAGATTGAGCGAAAAAGACGCACCTGAAACAAAGTTAAAGGCAGAGCATATAACCCTGCCGAAACATGGTAAAAACATTCAGCAGCATACACCCCCGAGCCAGATGTTGCCATCATACCGGGCGGACATTCCCTTCATTCTTGCGCTGGGTTTGATTACAACTGTGTATGTGACGTTAATCGTTGGTATGCTCACTGCCATGGTGTTCTACGTTGAGCTGCCAGTCATTGGAGAGGTATTTACAAATGACCGATACCGCTATGCGGTACTGTTGTCGTTGATCTCTTGTTCCATTACTACGATTTTATCCGTCTGGGTGGCTGTGCCTACGGCGTATCTGATGTCCCGAGTCGAATTCCCCGGGAAGCGATTATTGGACGGGATATTGGATATTCCAATCGTGCTGCCTCCACTGGTGATAGGGCTGGCACTTTTGATGTTGTTTCAAACCGGTGCCGGTCAATTCGTGCAGGGATATGTTCGTTTTACGTATGCCATTCCCGGGGTGATCCTGGCACAGTTTATGGTTGCATGTGCGTTCGCGATCCGTACCATGATGGCGGCGTTTGCGGAGATAAACCCCCGGCAGGAACAGGTAGCTATGACGCTGGGCTGTTCACGTGCACAGGCGTTCTGGTGGGTGGTACTGCCGGAGGTGCGGCAGGGGATGATTCCGGCAGCGACAATCGCATGGGCACGGGCCATGGGAGAGTTTGGGCCGGTGCTTGTGTTCGCCGGAACCACTGCAAAACGAACGGAAGTGATGCCCACAAGTGTCTTTCTGGAATTGCAGGTGGGTAATTTGAGTATGGCCGCAGGAATATCAATTGTGATGGTAGTACTGGCCATAGCAGTGTTGATGTTAATGCGTATAGCAGGAAGGGGGACAAGTACTTTTGTTTAATGAGGAAATTTCAGTAATAAAACTTGATTTACGGATCCCGGGTAATCCCGGAGCAGTTTGTTATGATTCAATTTAGGAACGTCAATATACTTTTGAATGGTTTTACACTTGAGAAGGTGAACTTCCGTGTGCCATCCGGAACATATGCGGTTTTGATGGGACGAACCGGTTGCGGCAAGACGACAATTCTTGAAGCGGCGTGCGGACTTCGGCCGATCGCGGCGGGCCAGGTGTATTTAATGGATCGGGAGGTGACAATGCTGCCACCGGGCCGTCGTAATCTGGGGCTGGTGCCGCAAGACGGTGCTCTGTTTTCGACGATGACCGTGGAAGAACACCTGGGGTTTGCGTTACGCGTATTGAAGAGACCAAAACAGGATATAAAAAATCGTGCAAATGAACTGGCAGGATTGTTGGGTATCGATCACCTGATGCACCGCCGACCGCTCGGCCTGTCCGGTGGTGAGCGTCAACGCGTGGCGATCGGTCGGGCGCTGGCAGCGAAGCCTGACGTTCTGTGTCTGGACGAACCATTATCGGCACTGGACGAACAGACTCATACCGAGATGACGCAACTTCTGAGACGGGTTCATCAGGAAACGGGTGTAACGGTTTTGCACATCACCCACAATCGTCACGAGGCCCGTGCCCTGGCAAAGTTGTTGATAGTAATAAAAGACGGCAAGGTGCTGGAGGGAGATCACGCCCGCCTGCTTATGGCAGACCTGGATAACGAAATGTGAGCTAACCGGTATATACCCATGAAACATACACCGCCTCTTACCGATAGAGAAAAGGAAGTTTATTCCTGGCAAACGACTATCACTGATTTGGGTGAAGAAGGGCAGCGGACGCTAAAGGGTTCTTCCGTGATGATTTCCCGATGCGGCGGAGTAGGAGGCCAGGTCGCCCTGCAATTGGCGGCGGCGGGTGTGGGTCGCCTTGTGATCGCCCACGGGGGAAACCTTAAACCGAGCGATCTGAACCGCCAGTTGTTGATGACCGACAACTGGATTGGCCGGCCTCGCATAGAGAGTATTGTACGGCGCCTCAAAGAATTGAATCCCCGTATGGAAGTAGTGGCGGAGGCCGCCAACGTCAATGATGAAAATATTGAACGACTTGTCGGAGACGCGGACTTAATTGTCGATTGCGCCCCACTATTCAAGGAACGTTACGTGATGAACGCCGAGGCAATGAGGCAAGGTAAACCCATGGTTGAATGTGCGATGTATGATATGGAATTCACGGTCACCTCTTTCTTTCCCGGGAAAAGCCCCTGCCTGGTCTGTTATTGTCCGGAGACTCCCACTTGGTGGGAGCGACGGTTTCCGGTACTTGGAGCGGTCAGTGGAACCGCCGGGGCAATTGGCGCTGTCGAGGCGGTGAAAATCCTTACCGGTATGGGAACTCCTCTATATGGTACTCTTCTCAGTGCCGATCTCCGCATTATGCGTTTCCGCAGATTGAATATTACCCGTGACCCGGGCTGCAAAATCTGCGGTCATCTTTGATTTGGGTTTCAGTCAAAAGGGTTTTGTCCACTTAATGTTCAAGCCATATTTCGGCTTCTTACATACGGTCACGGGTCTGGAAAAATTCCTGAGCCTGTGCCCGAAATTTCGTATGTTGATAGTCGCTCAACTTTATTTTCCCAATCGAAAGACATCAATATATCCACTCCCGGACTTTCGGCTTTGATCTGACACGAACCGGTACCGGTCAGGAATTCTCCGACATCGGCCAGGGTCCATGCGTTTATGCCATCGCCAACCAGGGCATACATCATAAGCCCTCTTCCATAAATGGGAAACACGATGGGTTCATTCTCAAAATCTTTCAGATCCCGCTCGGTGCCAAGCAGCATATTGATGAATATCTGTTCATCGGGGTCATCTCGATTCAGAGTCAGTACATGGAAGTTTATATCGGTATGTAATTCTCCCGGATCCATCCCGTACTGTTCGGCGTAATCAGTAGAAATTTGCAACGTTTTTTCAAGCCTGGACAACTCTTCATCAAGGGTTTTGCGAGCCTTTTTGTCTTTGCTGCTTATGCCGCTCTCCAGCAGAACCCATACACCTGCATGTCTTTCCAGAAGCTTCTCAGCGATCACCTGTCGCATCGGAGATTGAAACAAGACATCAACAACACCGTCTTCCAATGGTCCTTCCCACAAAGAGCCTCGAATGCCTGATATCATGGGGTAGCGCAGTTCAATTCGGGGCAGGTCCTTACCCGACGGATTCGGGTGATTCATCACGGCATGGTCATTCATAATCACAGTTATATTAGAATGATACCCTTGACCCCTCTCTGCCGCCATTAGCATTTCGACCACAGCTTGCTGACTGTCTGTCAACTCTTCCTTATAATGAACCACTACGTCATAGGGGTCGGAATCCCAATATTCGAGAGAAAATTGAAAAACAGGTAGTGGACAAGCTGTAGCACTTGAATTATAACCGAATATTACTATTGCAGTTACGCTCCATATGAAAATATACAAGCTGTTTTTTTGGGGTCTCATAACACTGAGTAAACTATACCGGGGGGGGGAAGTATTGATTATTAAAGTACTATACGTTTAATTCCTGGTTTTTGCAAGGTACTAATCCTGATAATCTACTTTATTAACATGGGAAGAATTCCGGAACAGGTACGGGATATGAGCATTAAAGCAGATGGAGCATCCATGTGTTTCATCATGCGCCGGTGTGTCAAAGATATTGCCATGGGTGTTTCATCACAAATCAAATCGGTTGAATCAGTTTCATGAAATCGTATTTTCTGTAATGATCAATTATTACGGATATAACTTTCAAAGGTTGAATTCTCGAATGCTTCCGTGCCCACAAATGTTAACATTTGTTCAAATCTCCTGGCATGAATAAATCCCGGCTGAACAGCCAGTGGTTCGCCTTCCGGATCCAGAAAAATGGTTGTAGGTAAAGTGAAGACTCCAAATTTTGAAGCCAGATCCGATTCGGAGTATGTTTCCCCGAGAAACGTGACGGTTTTATCCGATTCGGAGTCCACCCGAACCGGATAAAAATATGCTTGTAGTACCTCCTGAACTTGTGCATCGGAATAGGTTTCGTTTTGCATGCGCTTGCATAAATCACACCAGTCCGCATATATATCCAACAGGATAAACTTCCTTTCTTCATTTGCAAACTCCTGTGCTTCTTCAAGAGTGATCCAAAGCCCAGGTATATTTCCATCATAGTCGTCAGTATTCACCGATTCGACATCGGAAGAACAGGACACCAGTAGCAGCAATAGTATCAGCAAAGATAACTTATGCATAAGTTTGTTCCCTAAGTACTTATTGACCTGAATGCCATCCGAGTCAAAATCTTGCAGATGACCTGACTCAGAGGTAACAAGTCGAAACGTATCATTCTAATGAATCTGTGAACTGTTCTGATTCTTCCTCATCCTCTTCCAAAAACACATCCAGGCCGCTAAGTAATGGCTTACGTTCGCTGCCCGGAGATGATATAAATTCCAGCATCAGTTCACCGTCTCCATTAGGGCGTACGCCTTCAATTTCGGCCACGAATACGCGCCTGGCGCCACCGGTCTTTTCAACAATATCCAGTCCCTGGAGCACCATATCGCCCTGCATAAGCACATCGAATACCCGCTTTCCGTTTGAGACTTCGGCCGGCTCGGCAAAATGCAGACGCACGGTATAAGTAGAACCGCCCGACGGATTTGAAGTATCATTGAAAAGGCCTTCCAGGTGGATACGGTTGATCCCCTC
The DNA here is from genome assembly GCA_007131625.1 of Balneolales bacterium. Classification (GTDB taxonomy): domain Bacteria; phylum Bacteroidota; class Rhodothermia; order Balneolales; family Natronogracilivirgulaceae; genus SLQC01. Next base: position 10,029 of record SLQC01000017.1, read on the forward strand.
CACCCCGGAAGCGGCAACCCAGCGATAGCCGTTGTTCTCCTCTTCAATCTCAAGTGCATGATTGGTAAACCATTGAAGATCTGTATCGGAACTTATTTCCATTGGGACATGGGGTACAGGAACGCGCTCGATACGGGGGTAATTAATCCACATAACACCATCGGCAACCCGGCTGCCCGGTGCGCCCAGGTTTAGACCGAATTTACTTATCGAACCTGGTTCCGGATCAGAAAAGGAGTTATACGTCCACTTTTCTACATCCGGCATATGGACAAATGCGAGCGAGGTCTGGTGCTGATAGCTGCATGAACAGGATCGGGTATAGTCGGGGGCGTTAAGTACTCCGTCAGCTACTACAAGGTTGTTGGTACAGCCGGAGCGGAACCCGGCCAGATTACCTGTTCCACTCTCGTTTTTGAGATCGGTATACCCCGCTGCACCGGAACGAAAGGTAATAAGGTGTGTGCTGACATTTTGTGTGCCGCAACCGTAAGTACGGTTAAATCGCAATTGTTCGAACATCCCGTTCATCGGGTTTGCAACCTGGTAAAATTCACCAGTCAGCAGATCCAGTGATCTGTTATTTTGTCCGGTTATTATACGCCTTTGGGCATCATGTAACGCGACAGGGCCCGTATGGTTTTCATTGCGCTGCCACAGCTCGCGTCCGTCTTCACCACGCAAGGCAAGCAACCGGTCTCTCGGTTCATCCGGAAGCGCGCGTCTGGCACCGTATCTACCGGCTTGCAGCAAGACATCATGTTCCTGCGAATAGGCAAGCCATGTGCCGTAAACATCGTTTTCATAGTCCCAAAGCACCGAACCGTCATGAATGTCGAGGGCCCGTATGCGGGGACTGAGATCCGGTTCTATACCCCGACGTGTAAGATATGTCTGAATTTCGGAAGATAGATTGTCCAGAACAAATATGCGTCCGTTGGCAACAGATATTGCATTATGACGAAAACCATAGCGTGCCTGATGCGTCCATTTAATCTCGCCACTGAAGCGATCTATAACAAGGAGAAACTCGCTGGAGGTGGCATTCCAGTTGTCTTCTCTTCCCGGTTGTCCATCGTCAAAATAGTGCGGATAGGCAGCCACCACGAGGTAATCACCCGAAACGAGGATATGGCCCCAGCGTTCTTTCTCCTCTTCGGATATTTGGGCCGCATACGACATATTGATATCACCCATCATATCTGTTTCAGCATGATCGGGCAGATCGTCACGGGCGGGAAGATCAAACACCGCCAGCTGTTCACCGGAGTTTAAATCCAATCGCAGTAAACGGTCTTTATATATAACGTATACGGCATCACGTGTTGTGACATAAGGGCTTCCTATAAAGTTGGCCCCCGGATGATTTGGGAAATAAACCGGTGCTTGTCGAGCTTCGTGTTCGAGGCTGGTGAAGTTTTCACCCACCAGGGGCAGCTCCACCGACCATAATTCACGGCCGGTATAGACGCATCGGGCAGTTACGTGGTCAACTCCCATGATAACCAGGCGGCCCTCAACAACATGCGGAATGGGGCCGTTCATATGCCTGGGTAATGTCTTGTCATTGCTCGAACCGCCAAACCAGGTTATACCTAACGGGGTAAAGACGCGGTCGTCGGCAGAGTAGGTGGAGTTGGCGGCATCGGAATACTGATGCGTCCACGTATCGGATCCGGGAAGCGGCCCTGGCCGGCTCAAAAGTACATGGTCTCCGTGTTTGCTGATCCGGGCATTTTCCAATTCCGCATTTTCCACTGTTGCTGCAAAAGTCTGCTGTTTGTCTTCAGAAAACAGCCGATACCACCTGGATCCGCCTATCGGCAGATAGACTGTGCCGCCGTATGGCCTCAGCGGCCGGTACAAGGCCTCGGCAAAGGCCTCGCCGGCCTCCAATCCCCCGGCTACCGGATCTTCGGAAACGATCAGTTCGGCGATATAATCTGGCAGGCGCATCGACATTGCATCACCCCGGTGTATGGCCACCCGCTTGCCATAAAGGCCGGCTTTGCTGAATCGATCTCTGAGACTCTGAACCAACTCCTCGTCCGGGTCGAAGGCCACGATATGCAGATCAGACTGAAGCAGCAGCTCTTCCAGCAATCTGCCGGTGCCGATGCCGAACATCAGGGCATAACCGTCTGCAGCACCGGATGTTTCCAGCAGCCGGCTTGTGCGTCCGGTCCACTCATCATCGCTGCTGCGGATCGGTTCGGGGTTGTAGGAATGCACCATCGGTTCCCGCTCCGTGGGTCCAAAGGCATATATCCGACCCTGTGTTGTGACGACAAACAGGCGATCCCGGGCTGCGATCATGCGAAAAACATCACCTTCGACACGGTCCTGCCAAGCCGGAGTGGCGGTCAGGTCGCCGTTTTTGAATCCAACATCAAGACCAACGATCATGCCGTTTTGACCGCTACCGTAAAGCCGGTGACCAGCGAGCATGTGCAGTTCTTCAAGTCCGTCGATGACATTGTCTTGCCACTTAGCACCTGCGCCGTCCATATCCAAGAGTTGTCCGAACGGGTGGTGGTCATCGACGCCGAAGACCATACTCTGCGCTACAACATGGGCATCAACTCTGTCAAGATGAGAACCGTCGTCCAGCGAATACAATTGATTGCGATACACTCTGGGATTGAAATATACATGTTCATCGGCGTAAACGCGATATCCGCCTCCTCCCTTGCCGCCCTGTTGGTAGCGAAAATAGAGCATTTCACCGCTGTGACGATCAAACACCGCCGGAGTGGTGCGCCCACCGGGCACAATGAGTTTGTCTCCGGAAACGGCAATCGATCCCTGGGGAGCCACTCCGCCGAATGCGTAAGCTCCGCCATGCGGATGCAGATCCATACGACTGCCTGTACCGGAATTAACCCACTCTAAATCTCCCGAGCCTGCATCCAGCGCATAGACAAATACCCCTTCATGGGGCCACATTCCGGCTGCGAAATAAAGCATACCATCCTTTATTACCGGTCCGCCGCGGACCGACCACATACTTATCACTCGCTCATTGCCCAGCACTTTACGATCCATGGGACCGCCCCGGAACTTCCAGAGAAGTTCACCATTGTCGGCTCCCAGGCAATATATGTGTCCGTCATCTGACGGCACATATATGCGTCCGTCCCATACAACCGGTGCCACCCGGATCGGTCCATCCGTATAGAACTCCCAAACCGGTTCACCTGAATCAATATCATAAGCCGTAAGCTTGTCTTCGACCATGGACGGGACATATATCATTTCACCGGAGACCACGGGTTCATAGGAGAGGTCAAACTCCAGTTTGTCAAAATCGTCCATTTGCGGAGGCCAGGCTCGCCTTGGCTCGGACAACTCGACCACCCAGTTGAGATGCAACTCCCTGGCAAGCTCATGAGGAGTGGCTGCACCTCGCCTTGGTTCATACCGCCACATCGGCCAGTCGGCTGTCTCGTCCGGCAGGTCAATAAGGGTCGACTCACCCATCAACTCCAGGGCATGGTGTGCCGCCAGGTGAACAAGCCAATTGTCCCCCTCCAGGGCTATGCGAAGATCCTTCACGGCTGCCCGATCACCAAACTCGCCTAAAAACCCGGCAGTTCTGGCCTGAAGTACCGGAAAGGGGGCTTCCCGGACGATGCGTCGCAATACGGCGATTGCTTCGGGATCTCCCTGTTCCTTGAGTTCGGACAAGCCGACATCCATTAAAGTTTGTCGTGAATTTCGAACGGCATTTGCTATAGCATTTTTTACTTCCGGATCCTCATCACCCAAAGCCTCAATAAAATTGAAAACCATAGTTTCTTCAATCTCATCAAAAGCCTCTAACATAGCAGGAACGGTTTCCACAGCCGGGGAGCCGGGTGATACTAAAAAAATCCATGCTATGCTAAGCCCGCCAGCATCCTTGTTTGTCATGCGAAGCGTTTTAAGGCCTTCAGATAAATGCACAGGCTTATCAAAATGACTGAACTGCCACTCTCCTGACTCCTCACCAAAACCACCGGTATCAGGAAATTCCAGTTTTTCAATCATTTCTTCCCCATTAATTTCGAGGTTGCGAAATACAGGCTGGTCGCTTCCCGAGGCAAATACAACAAAGGGTATATATACGCCATCTGCCGGAATGTCAATTTCCCATTCAAGCCAGTGACCCTCATCATCCCAGTGTGTTACGGATGAATAATAGTGATCGGTTTGTATTTCACTGTCACCACCCCCTTCGGCAACCAAATCCAAAGCATGAACACCTGTAATCAACGGTACTTCATTCTCCTGAGCGGTTGTTTGCAAGGGAGTTAACAGTAGTGAAAAAACAACAGACAATAAAACCGTCGTATTGATTTTTTTAAACATTGAGGTAACCTCCGGAATATTTTCTAAACTTGTGCATTTAAATGTAAACCTGTTACTCTAACGGCGGTTGCCGTTGTCACCGGCTTGTGACGGGAGCGGTTTCTAAACAGATCATGTTTAAGTTATGAGTAACGTAAAACGGATGAAATAAAGAATTAATTCTAAAGTATTATTTCTAAAGGTACAATACGTTTTTTCCCTGTCTCTCACAAGGCAAGATTCAGGTGCTTATTAACCTTTTTAAAGGAGGCAAAGATCCTTTTAGTTAAAAAAGAGTTCTATTAATGGCCTTTTATGCAACCAGTTAACATCATCGATCTGTACCTCCCTTTCTGATAGAACTGGCAGATACCGACTCGGAAATCCTTTCCAGCTGCACATCAACCCCGGAAAGTAACGGTTCGCGCTCGCTGTCCGGTGAAGGAACAAAGTCCAGTGTCAACCCCCCGTTCGCATCCGGGCTTGCACCTTCAATCCTGGCCACAAATACGTTTCTGGCGCCTCCGGCTTTTTCCACTATATCCAGACTCTGGAGCACCTTTTCACCTTGTAAAAGTACGTCAAAGACCCGTTTGCCGGCAGCGATTTTGACTGGTTCAGCAAAATGCAAACGTACCGTATAGGTAGAGCCCGAGGGATTTGAATTGTCGTTGAACAGGCCTTCCAGACGAAGACTGCTGACCCCCTCCACCCCGGAAGCAGCAACCCAGCGATAGCCGTTGTTTTCCTCCTCTATAACGGAAAGATGTTGTCTGAAGATCTCTTTCACACCATTTGTTTTGAGTTCCATGGGAATAGCAGGCGCCGGACCGCCTACATGTGGATATTCTACCCATAAAACATTTTCTGATTCAGCAAGACGGGTGCCCGGTGCCCCGAAATTGATGCCGAAGTTCTTTATGGTACCCGGGACAGGGTCGGACATGTGGTTAAATGACCACCATTCAGCCTCAGGCATGTGAACCAGCCCCAAAGAGGTCTGCAACTGATAACTACAGGAACACGAGCGTGAATATTCCGGTGCATTGAGCATTCCGTCTGCAACCACCAGATTATTGGTGCAACCCGGGCGGAAACCGGGGATATTACCTGATCCCCCATTATGGGCCAAATCGGCGATGCCGGCGGCACCGGAACGGAAAGTAATGAGGTGTTCACTGTAGTTCTGTGTGCCACAACGCAATGCACTGATCCAGGTCCAGGGTTCTTGTTCTTCGACAACCGGGTGCAGATGTGTCTGCCGCTCTCCGGTAAGCATATCCACGGCCTGTTCATTGGAACTGCCGATGATCTGCCGGCGTGTGTCATGCATACCCAGAGGGGCCCTGCGTTGCCGGTAGGACTCGGCCCATAACAGCTGGCCGTCTGTACCGCGCAGGGTTACCAGTCGATCACGGGGTTCATCCGGCAGTGCTCTCCGTCTTCCGAGATGTCCGGATTGTACAAGGACATCATGTTCCTCAGAATAGCTCAATGAAGTGCCAAAGACCTCATCATCGTATATCCACTGGATATCGCCCGAATTTATATCCAGGGCCAGTACCTGTGGATCGGTATCCGGTTCAATGCCGCGTCGAAGAAGTAACTCCAGAATTTCCTGAGACAGGTTGTCTATTAAAAAGACTTTGTCGGAACTCGCGGCGATGGCATTATGCCGAAACCCGTAGCGAGCTTGTTTAACCCACTGTATCTCACCGTTATGGCGGTTCATAACAACAATGAATTCACTCGAGGTGGCATTCCAGTTACCTTCGCGACCGGGTTGGGCGTCATCGAACATATGTGGATAAGCTGCGGCAATCAGCCAGTCGCCTGAATACCGGATAGTGCCCCATCGCAATTGCTCACCTTCATGCAGTTGTGCACCGTAGGAATTAACCATGTCATCCAAAAAAGGGTCACGTTCCATCTGCTTCAGATCGTCCGGGTCGGGCATGTCAAAGGAGTCGAGCAGTTCACCTGATGACGTATTTATGCGCAGAAGCTTTTCATCATAAATCAGGTATATGGCATCCGGGGCAGAGGCATAGGGACTTCCGATGAAATTGGCACCCGGATTGTTCGGGAAATACACCGGTGCAGGCCGGGCTTCATATTCATAACTGGTGAAATTTTTACCAACCATTTGCAGTTCCTTAGCCCACAGTTCCCGTCCGGTATAGACGCAGCGGGCAGAAATGTGATGCGGACCGAGAATAATTTTCCAGATTGGCACCTTCCACAGCTGTGGCAAAAGCATCCTGCCTGTCCTCAGTCAACGGCTGATACCACCTGGACTCACTAAGCGGAAGATAGACTGTGCCTCCGTAAGGTTTGAGCGGCCGAAACAGGGCTTCTGCAAATGACTCGCCGGCATCCAATCCCGCAGCGACAGGATCTTCGGTAGCGATAATTTCAGCAATATAAGGAGGTAATTGTACAGTGGTCGCATCACCCTTGTGTATGGCAACACGGATTCCATAGTGTCCGTCACGGATGAATTGATTGCGAAATCGTTCTACCTTCTCCGGATCAGGATCGTAAGCAGTAATATGCAGTTCCGATTGTGCCAGCAACTCCTCGAGCAAGCGGCCCGAGCCGATGCCGAACATGAGGCCGTAGCCGTCATTAACACCAGAATCTGTCAGCAACCGCTCGGTGCGATCGGCCCACACATCATTACCCGGTGTAATTGATTCGGGAGAATGCTCATATTTCTCAGCTACGCGCAACTCTGAGCCGAAACAGTACAAGCGTCCCTCTTTCGTCACTATGAACAGGCGGTTTTGTGCGGCAACCATACTGAAAACTTCCCCGGAGACCGTCTTTGTCCAGGCTACCCGGGGTTCTTCGTTAATATCATAGACATCGAGTGCAAAAATCTGTCCCCCAGGGCCACTGGCATAAATCATAGAACCTGCTTTAAGGTGCAGACGACTCAGACCCGATATATTTTTCCCCCACAGTTCCTGAATATTGTAGTAATCACCGAGTGCGCCCCTCGATAACCGACCCTCGATACTGGGTGCACGACCATCAGCACCGATACGACCCCGTTCCAGGATTTGGCTTCTACCTACCGGTTCGGGTCGTGGCACTTCTTCTGCAATAAGCTCGAATTCAGAGGCATAGGCATACAGCTGCTCGCTTTCCGGATCAACGCCGAACAAGGCCTCATCCGTGGCGAGAGAAACATTCAATCCACTGTGTTGAGCGCCGTCAGCCAAGGCATACATATGTGTCACAGTGTTGTCTCGCACATTGAAGAACCAATCTCCATGAGTGAAAACGCGATGACCACCCGCACCCTTGCCTGTCGTATGCGTAGGCAGGCGTAAGTACAGAAATTCGCCTGTGTGACGGTTATATACGGCCGGGGAAGTACGTCCCCCGGGAACCAAAAGGTAATCGCCTGATATGACAAGTTGACCCTGAGGTGCCACGCCGCCAAAAGAATAATAGCGTTTGGAGTCCACGAACAGGTCGCTGGCACTGTCGGAGTTAACCCAGATGACATCACCGGTTTCGGCGTCGAGCGCGTTGATAAACACCCCTTCATGAGGCCATAAGCCGGCTGCAAAGTACAGAATCCCGTCCTGGATGACGGGGCCACCCCGGGCAGGCCACATACTGATCAACCGTTCGTTACCCAGAACGGTACGCTTTGTCGGTGCAACCCGGTATTTCCATATTTTCGTACCGGTTGCTGCGTCCAGGCAATACAGATGGCCGTCATCGGAAGCGGCATAGACTCGGTTCTGCCATACTGCAGGTGCCATGCGTACCGGTCCATCGGTGGTGTAACGCCACTTTCTGGCACCCGTATCAATATCATAAGCGGATACACCGTCTGTAACCATGGAGGAGACATAAACCCTGTTGCCGGCAACCACCGGTTCATAGGATGCATCAAAAGCAAGTTTCTCAAAGTCGTCCATTTGCCAGGGCCACGCTCTTTGTGGCGGTGGAAGCTGACGTGTCCACTGCAGGTGCAGGGTCTCGGACAAAGCATTCGGAGTCATATGGCTCCGGGCTGCATCATGGCCCCACATTGGCCAGTCAGCCGCTTCAGCAGTTTTATAGTGTGAGATAAAAATGATGGGTATACAAAAAAAAGTAATTACAAAACGGGTAAGCTCTTTCGTTCTATGCATGTTATTCTCCCGGGGTCTGTTTTGAATCTCCATATAATGTGAATACATTTCTCCACATTGTTCTAAAAGTATAGGCAAATTCCTGAATTACAATGAAAATTTTTAAAATGTTATTCATAAGAAACTATAAAACATAAGCATACATCATCACTAAAGCAAAAACAGTCGATATTTTAAAAAAATGGGATAACTTTAAACAAGACAGATACTTGACAATAATAACAGGAATTCTTATCCTGAACAATCAAACGGGCTTCATATTCGTTCTGATTGGATTAAAGGAACTTTTTTACTTCATTTAATCCCGAATTGGACATAGCGGAAAACCCTATGCTAAACACAGCAACCAATAAAAAATCATCTGTTTTTGCCTTTCTCTGCCGCATAAGTTCGGTGTGTTGTTGCTGTTGTTCCTGAAGCGTTTGTCCGGTCAGAAGCATTTTAGAAAATTATTCACCATTGCATTTCTGAAATCCCCGTAGTCAAACGCTCAAGCCGTAAGCATTGGTCCGTAAATATCGAACCGCCTGCTTCATCCACTATCGTAAATCAATTAAACGCCAAACATATTTTTTTACAAGATCAACACCGAAATCCATGATTGACCCGGAAATTAAAGAAAAAACAAAAAGTTCACTGATTGAAGCTTGTGAGCAGCTGGCTCCAAAAATCGGGAACACCCCACTTGTAACGCTATCGGAACTCAGTCCTTCGGTAAACGTACAGATGTTCGCTAAACTGGAGTGGAGACAACCGGGCTGGAGTGTAAAAACGCGGGCCGCTTATTTCATTGTCAGGGACGCACTAAAGTCAGGACGGTTAGACCGGCACAAACAGATTCTGGACGCCAGTAGCGGAAATACAGGCATCGCCTATGCATGGATCGGCAGGGAATTGGGCATCGGCGTAACCCTCTGCATACCGGAAAATGCCTCTGAAGAACGCAAACGAATTCTGTATAAGCTAGGGGCTACCCTGCACTTTACTTCACGTACGGGGACCACGGACGAAGCACAGGAAACTGCGCAGGAGTTGTATCAACACCATCCGGACCGATACTTTTTTGCAGACCAGTACAACAATGATAATAACTGGAAAGCCCATTTTAATACAACCGGAAAAGAAATTATCGAGCAGACCGGCCGTCGGGTTACCCATTTTGTGGCCGGACTCGGCACAACCGGAACATTCACCGGAACCGGCCGGCGGCTCCGGTCGGAGATCCCGGATATCCGTCTAATCGCTCTTCAACCTGACCAGCCGATGCATGGGCTGGAAGGATGGAAACATCTGGAAACGGCCTGTATTCCCGGTATATATGACTCCACACTGGTCGATGAAATGCGGATAGTGAGCACTGAACGGGCGTATGAGTTAATAAAAAATATAGCTACAGAAAAGCGACTTGGTATAAGTCCCTCTTCGGCAGCCAATCTGGCAGGGGCGATGGAACTGGCTGATACGCTGGACGAAGGGGTAATAGTTACCATATTTCCGGATGACGGCAGCAAATATTCGGAAGTGAACGGAAGATTTAAGTAATAACAGTACATACAGTACATGCAATAGAAAAGCAGAAGCAAAGAAATTGCAACCGGTTTGAGAATGAAAATTATCTTATCCCATACCATTAAAGACGAACTTTCCAGGCATGCTATAGAAGTATATCCAAATGAGTGTTGTGGATTTCTGATCGGTCGAAACAGGAACGATCGTCGTGTGACCAATCTCCACAGAGTTCGCAATGCCCGTGAAGACGATCTTCACAAACGCTTTCTGATCGATCCGTCAGATTACCAGAAAGCGGAAAAATTCGCTGAGGAACGTGATCTCGATCTGCTTGGTGTCTATCATTCGCATCCGGATCACCCGGCCGAACCGTCGGAACACGACCGTCGGTCGGCGCTGCCCTGGTTTTCTTATATTATTGTATCGGTGCAGAACGGATCCGTAGATGATCTGCGTTCATGGCGTCTTGATGAAAATCGGTCCTTTATTGCAGAATCTATAGAAACTGTTACCCAACAATAATCCGGATTAACAAAAGAAGTAAAGATATCCTATCACAGTTATAAAAAATGATACTTATGGCTACCATCATCATACCTACACCGTTAAGAAAATTCACCGGTTGGAACCGGACTTTTGAAACAGATCGGGAGACCCTTTCCGAAGCGCTGGACCATCTCGTTTCCACCTACCCTGAGTTGCAAAAGAACCTGCTGGACGAGAATGGAAAAGTCCGGTCCTTCATCAAAATCTATATAGGTGACAATGAGGCGATACCCGATGAAAGCAAGTCGCTGAAACTGGACCGTCAAACGGAAATAAGCATTGTTCCGGCCATTGCCGGCGGATCGCACAAGAAAAATCAAGGAAATATTAAACTTTCACCCCGGGAACTTCTACACTATAGCCGTCATATCACCATTCCTGAATTTGGAATGGAAGGACAGAAAAAGCTAAAAGCGGCCAGTGTTCTGGTGGTCGGCACCGGGGGACTGGGTGCGCCAATGCTGCAATATCTGGCGGCTGCCGGGGTCGGTACCATTGGTATTGTCGATTTCGACAAGGTGGAAGCCAGTAATCTCCATCGTCAAGTGCTGTTTGGGGTATCGGATGTCGGTCGTCCCAAAGTGGAAGTTGCCAGGGAGCGGCTGCAGCAGATCAATCCTCATATTTCAATCATCGTACACGAGGCAAGACTCACAAGTGAAAACGCGCTCGACATCATTCGTCCATATGATATAGTGGCCGATGGCACCGACAATTTCCCAACCCGTTATCTGGTTAATGATGCGGCTGTAATTCTGGATAAACCCAATGTATACGGATCAATTTTTCAGTTTGAAGGCCAGGTTTCAGTGTTCAATTACGTCAATGATCAGGGGCAGCGCGGTCCAAATTACCGGGATCTCTATCCCGAACCGCCGCCTCCTGGCATGGTACCGGATTGTGCCGAAGCGGGGGTTCTGGGTGTACTTCCCGGCATCATCGGATCAATACAGGCCAATGAAGTGATCAAGCTGATCACGGGACTAGGCGATCCATTGGCCGGCAGACTCTTTTTGTTTGATGCCTTGTCTATTACGATTCGAATTATGAACGTGAACAGGGATACATCAAATCCATTGACTGGTGAACAGCCAGAAATCACTGAATTGATCGATTATGAAATGTTTTGCGGGTTGTCCGGTAACGGTGAAAGCGCATCAGCGGATGAAGAAGATAAATCTGGAAATCAGTATGAAAAAAATGCTCAAAGTAACTGGAACAGCCAGGAAATTCCTGAAATTTCTGTTCTGGAGTTTAAAGAGTGGTTGGATCGGGGGGAAGACATCCAGGTGATTGATATACGCGAGCCCTATGAGTATGAGATCGCAAAAATCGGCGGCGAGTTGATCCCGATGAAAACGGTCGTGGAACATATCGACGATATTTCCAGGGAGAAAAAGGTAGTCATACACTGCCGTAGTGGTCAGCGGAGTGCTGATACGGTACGGGAGCTTCGTGAAAAATTCGGATTTGAGAATGTCTATAACTTAAAAGGTGGAATTCTGGCCTGGTCGGATGAAATCGATCCGGAGGTGCCTAAATACTGAGTTAATAGAAAATCAGAAATACTGAGTTAATAGAAAGTCAGATGCGTGTCCTGAAGAACCTACAATCAATGATTGTAATCGATAATCCTGTTTTCACTGAAATCATACAGGGTTAGGCGGCGGATAGTATAGGTGCCTACCCAGTAATTTCGCAAAGCCTGAATGTAGTTTCTTCGGGCTGTATCACGTTCTCTCTGCGCAATAAACAGGTTTGTGATGTCAATCCGGCCGATCAGATATCGATCACGTGAAACATTGTAGCGTCGTTCGGCAATTTGATCCGACAGTTGGGCCAGATGGTATTGATTTGCGAGCTGCCGGAATTCATCAACAGAACTTTGGATGCTGAGTTCGAACTGACGTTGGCTATAGGATATATCGTCGGCCACACGACGTTGGGTATTACGCGCCGCATTAATTTCGGCCTGTTGTTTACCCCAGTTGAAAATCGGCACCTGGAATTGAAAGTTCACACCTTGTCTGCTCAGAGGTTCCTGATAAAGCATTCCAAAATCGGGAGAAGTCTGGCTTAAACCGTAAGAAATTCCGGCAGTCGCTTGAAATGTGTTTTGTTTGACCGCTTGATCCATGGTTCGATCAGCCTGCGTCTCCTGTAATTCGAAATTGAGTGAAGTGCTGTTGTTCTGTAGAGCCATTTCCAGGGCAAACTGTGAATCAACATCCATTTCCGGCGGGGCAGGTGGCAATTCAACGTCGATCGGGAAATCGGCTTCCAGGCCTAGGACAAGCCGGAAGCTTTTCAACTGATCGTTATAACTAATCTCTGCCTGTGATAATGAGGATTCGGCATTGCGCAATTCCAGTTCCGATTGAAGTAAATCATTCTCTGCTATACTACCGACATTATAGCGCCCCTGTGATATATTGTACACCGAGTCATTAACAGCCACATTAAATTCGGCGATATCCAGGTTGATCTTGGCCAATAATACATCAAAATACCGCTGTGAAACAGTCAATGAAAGTTGTTCGATCGCTTCTACATATTCTCTTTCGGCGATCTGAAGTTGCAGCGGTTCAATGCGACTGCGCCATTTCAGATTATTGAATGCAAAAAGGGGCTGAATGTAGCTAACTGAAAACGGGGTTGACGTCCATTGATAGGTGTTTTCACCAAAAAAAATGCCGTAACGCTGAATTCCTGATGTAACATTTACCGAGCCACCAGTGAATACGATGGGTTGTGAAATTTGAGCTGTAGCTGAGGCATTCGATTGTTGGGTATAGATGACGGAAGTTGTGCCATCGGGATTGAGTAATTCTCGAAAGTTCCGGTTATAATTCGGAGCATTGCCGGAAAAGCTTAAACCAGGCAAGAGGTCCGATCTGTATGACTGATAGGACCACTGATTGGCTATTAACTGATACCTTGCCGAATTGGCTAACGGGCTGTTCTCTTTTGCCATTTCAATAGCTGCCTGTAATGACAGAGTCTGAATTTCTTCATTTTGCTGGGCTATGGCATTAGCCGGTATCCATACCGTGATAAAGAAAAGTAACAGAGTTGTGAAACGCTGAAGGACGATCATGGCAGCAGTTTTTTTTAATTATATTTGGCCTTGATGACACTTGTGACACCCTACTGTTAGAGAGATGTGATCAGGTATCGTTGACCTGTTTGAAAATTATTTCATCGCAATTTTTTTTGCTATTCCCGTCTCAGTGCAACGACCGGATCTTGTTCGGCAGCTCTTTTCGCCGGGAAATATCCAAATATCACACCGACGGCGGTTGCAACACCAAATGAGATCAGAATGGATACTCCGGTGATGAGGGTTGCGATGCCAGCAGTTAACTGAATGGCATAACTCATTACAAATCCAAGTGTTATACCGACAATTCCACCAATCACACTTATTAAAAGGGCTTCGGTGAGAAACTGAAGGCGGATATCCTGCTGCAAGGCACCTACAGCCCGTCGCACCCCGATTTCCCTGAAACGCTCAACAACCGACGCAAGCATGATATTCATAATGCCGATGCCTCCGACAATCAACGAGATGGAAGCGATTGCAGCCAAAACAATATTAAAAATCCGTTTGGTTCGCTGTTCCTGCTGCAGTAACAGTTCAGGAACAATTATTTCAAAATCAATTACGTCATTATGACGCCTCTGTAACATTCGGGAAATGATTTCCGATACCGTTACACTGAATTCACTGTCGGTAACACGGACTACCAGTTTGTCCAGTTGGTGATAATTAAAATCACTTGAACTACTGCCACCAAGATCACTGCTGGAAACCTGCGCCCGGTTTCTAAAGCGAAGTAAAGTGGTTGTGACCGGCGCATAGATGTCCATGTTGTAATCGCGAATTCCGAGGTTCTCAATCTGGCTGGAAGTCAATCTTTTTTCCTGCAAAACACCTATTACGGTATACCAGATATTCCCTGCCTTGATTTGCTTACCTAACGGATCTTCGCCGACAAAAAATCGGGTACGTATACCATGCCCGATAACCACAACAGGTGCTGCCTCATCCATGTGTCTGGTTGTGAAATTGTTGCCGGATGCCAATTCAAATTGATTGATCTTAAAAAACTCTTCATTAACTCCAACCAGTTTGCCGGTTCGTAACCTTCCTCCCCGGATAATTTGAAGGTCATGAATGATTTCTGGTGAAATATTTTCGACATACGGAACATGCTCGATAATACTCGTCATATCTTCCAGGGTTAATCCCGGGCTGAATCTTCGCTGGCGGCTTTCCCCGTCTTCACCATTATTTGATTCACCAATGTCATCCACTACTAATCCTTCCCGTTGTTCCATTACCGGCTGGATGATGATATTATTGGTTCCAAGTATCTGCATATTTAACAGAACTTCCTGTTGGGCACCCTGACCAATGGCAAGCATGGTGATTACCGAAGCTACCCCGAAAATGATCCCAAGCGAAGTAAGCATGGAACGTAATTTGTTCTGCCTGATCGCTTCCATGGCAATATCAAGGTTGTATAAAATTAGCTCAAGCAATGGTTATAAGTCCGAAATTAAAGATGAAATATGCAGTTAAATGAAAGCGGAATCGTATATGTGGAGATGGTTAATGGAACTGTTCATATTGTCAGATATCGTCATTAGTGGTTGATTCGGAAGTTTTTTATTCCGGCAATATATCATCCCCGTATTGATCCATTATTTCCGTTGCCACCAGAATGCGGTTTAACTCTTCAGAGTCTGGCGGCATGGATAATAAAATATCATCGGATTCGTCCAGTCCCGATAGAATAACCACTTGTGTATCGTTCGTGGCACCTAATAGGACCTGCTGGAGTACCAGCTCTGATCCATTCTTTTTATATACAAAATGGTTATTGTCTTTTAAATGAATGGTTTCCAATGGTACGTAGATGGCATCTGCAACAGAATGGACTTCTACCTTGTTATACGTTGTCATTGTAGGTCGCAGATCGGGATCGAATTCATTGATAGAAACGACAACTTCAAAAACGCGTGCGTCCGTACCGGAGCGCTGTTCACCGATGTTTGCAACAGATACCACTTCGCCGGTAAGCTGTTTGTCACGGTCGGCGTCCAGACCAATATTGACTTTCTGGCCCGGTTCAATTTGTTTGATATCTACTTCATTGATATAGGTGATTGACTCCATTGCACCAAAATCCGGCAATTCAGCAATAATGGGGTTTTGTACATTGATAGTGCTTTCTACCGTGGTTCTTCGCCCACGTCTGTCGCGATGGTAAACGATCATTCCGTCCATTGGGGCTCGAATGGTAAATTCATCTTCAAACGCCTTTAATCGTTGCAGGAGATTCTGTTCTGACTGCAGTTCGGCTTCGATTTCCCGTAATCGCGCTTCAGATTGCTGCTTACGGGTTACATAATTTACTCTTCCCTGTTCAAGTTGTCGTACCGTTCTTTCCAATTCAATCTGGGTCTGACGTTGGACAGCCGGTGATTCATAAACAGATTGTTCTACCGCGAGTTGGCGTTCTTCAAGTTGTAATTCAAGGTTTTCCAAATCATACCGAGCCTGGGTAAGCGTAAGAGAACTGTCCAATTCTGCCTGTTCGTATTGTGATAGAACCCGTTGTACTTCCACTTCGGCAGCCTGTAATCTGGTGTGAAGGTCGGTGAGGTCCAATTGAGCTACATAATCTCCTTGATTGACTAGTGTTCCTTCAGGTACCATGTCTATTATGCGCAATTGAAATATTCTGACATCACGTACCCCTCTTGGGCCCATTACCTGTAACGAATTCTTTGCTCGAAGTTCACCGCTGGCCGTAACGGTGACATTGAATTCACCGGATTCGGGATTTACAAAAAATTGCTCCGTTTCTATATTACCCCGACTGTATATTGTCCAAATAACCAACATTAGCAGAACTACTGCAATTGGCATGACGATGGCTTTTCTCATTTTATTGACTCCGATTTTGTTTTTTTAAATTAGATTACTTTTTATAAAATCATCGTTTATTGGAAATCTGTTACATCCTTTTATGTTTGTAATGTATGGAACATTCATTTTATAGTCTTTGCATTTGCCTCTGTTCCAAAAGTGAATCCATTTGCGTTTGAGAAAAACGGTTTCTCGTGGCATTCCGGGTCTCAGGAGTTGTAACAATTAACTCTTGTTCCTGCCTTTCCAGTTTATCACGATGTTTTTCCATCTCTTCTTCCGAAAGCATGTTTTTTCGGAGTTCACTATGATCGGGGGGCATTGAGATCAAAATTTCATCGTTTTCAGATAAACCGGTGACAATTATCACCTCATTTTCATTCATGGCACCCAGGAGGACTTGTTGCATGAATAAATTGGAGCCTTCTTTTTTAAATGCAAAATGGACATTTTCAATCAAATGTATGGCTTCAAGAGGTGCATATATTGCGTCCGGTACGGTTTGGACAAGGACTCTGTTCTCTGTAGTCATAGTCGGTCGCAGCTCGGTGTCGTGTTCATTGATATGTATCACAACTTCGAATACCCTCGCATCGGTACCGGAACGCTGTTCACCGATATTTGCAATAGATACGACTTCGCCGGTAAGCATCATGTCACGGTCCGCATCCAACGTAACTGTCACGGGTTGACCGCGCTGGATTCTCCTGACATCCACCTCATTAATATATGTAATCGACTCCATCGCACCAAAATCGGGCATTTCTGCAATAAGCGGCCTCTGTATACTTAGCGTGCTGCCAATCATTGTTCGTTGTCCACGGTTGTCCCGCACATAAACAATCATACCGTCCCTCGGAGCATTGATGGTAAATTCGTTTTCGAGCATCCTTATCCGCAGCAGACGATTCTGTTCGGAGATAAGCCCGGCCTCGATTTCCCTTAATCGTGCAATTGACTGTCGTAGACGTGTCTCATAGTTACCTTTTTCCTGTTCCAGCTGCCGCTCAGTCCTTTCCAGTTCAATCTCGACCTGACGCTGAACAGCCGGTGATTCATAAATGGATTGTTGGACAGCTATTTGTCGTTCTTCAAGCAGGAAGGCCAGGTTCTCCAGGTTATATCGGGCTTGAGTCAGGGAAAGGGAACTGTCCAGTTGTGCTTGTTCATATTGCGACTCTACCCTTTGAAGTTGCAACTCAACATTCTGCATCCTGTTGTGAAGGTCGGCAAGATCCAGTTGCGCTACAAAATCACCCTCACTGACGATCGTGCCTTCAGAAACCATGTCTAGAATACTCAGTTGATATACCCCGACATCACGTGCCCCTCTTGGACCTATAATTTGCATCGAATTCCTGGCTCGAAGTTCACCACTGGCGGATATGATAACATGGAATTCCCCTTGCTTCGGCGTGACAAAAATATTTTTGACATCTCCCGTTTCACGTCCTGCAATAGCCCACACTGTGAGTGCAATTATTAATGCGGCCAATGAGAGGATAAGATTTTTTTTCATTTTAAATCCGGATAAAATGATAGTAAAAACAAAAGTTTCATGTGTTTTTTCACAGATACCATTGGGATGCCGGCTTTATATGACCCGAAGAGATTCATATGGAGGCAGCTATACAGCCACGGCCTTTTTTGCAAGCATGGGCTCGGGTACCGGTTCGTCACTTTCAATTTTACCGTCGCGCAATCGTATGATCCGACGGGCATATTCGGCTATATTCTCTTCATGTGTAACAAGAATCAGGGTATTCCCTGCTCTGTAGAGATCTTCAAACAGACCCATAATCTCATGACCGGTTTTCGAATCGAGACTTCCGGTAGGTTCATCAGCAAGAAGTATTGACGGATTATTGACTAAAGCCCTTGCAATAGCGACTCGCTGACATTGTCCCCCAGAAAGTTCTGTGGGTTTATGGTTAAGACGGTCACCAAGTCCGACTCTATTAAGCACGGCAGCAGCTCTTTTTCGTCGTTCATGCAATTTGGTCCGCGAATAGATCAAAGGCAGTTCAACATTCGACAAGCAATTGCTTTTTGGCAGCAGATTGAAAGTTTGAAATATAAATCCGATCTCTTTATTGCGAATCTTTGCCAGCTCATTATCGCTCATTCTGCTCACATTATTACTGTTAAGGATATACTCTCCCGAAGATGGTGTATCAAGGCACCCGATAACGTTCATCAGAGTTGACTTCCCGGATCCGGAAGGACCCATGATCGCGATATATTCATTTTTGTGGATATTGAATGTTACACTATTGAGTGCATAAACCAGGGTATTCCCCATTTCGTAAATTCGCTTGAGGTTTTTAATCTGGATTATTGGTTTTTCGATCATATTGTGATAGTTTTGGAGGAGTATATCATGCTAATCGTCAAATATTACTCTTAATTGTTTAGATTAGACGAAGAAACTGTCTAAAAGTTCTATGCATTTCCAAAAATAGTTTAAAGCAGCCATGATAACACAAATAAAGAGATCAGTTAAAAGTTTAAATAAGTCAAATTGAAAAAGTTCTTTATCAACTATTGTCAAATGAAATTAAGAAAATCTGGTTATATCACCATTATAATTTTACAATCACACCAATGGTTTTATCAATTTTAACAATTGCTAATTTCATAAACAGGAGTTGCTTCTGCTAAATATCGTCAAAAATGACCTGTATATTCTCTGACTTGAAGACCATTTTCCCA
>SLQC01000337.1 GCA_007131625.1 Balneolales bacterium
AATGCCGCTTGCTGCAAATTGCGAGTTATCACGCAGCCACCAGAAATAACCGTAGCCATCAAATGCGGGAGACGGTTTTACGGACTCCCTCATCCAGTTTTCAGTCAGAATACGGTTCCCGCCGGCATCAATCCCGTCGTTCAGCGCCAATAATCCGATCCGGCCGTAATCCCTCAGTGAAGCGCTGATGCAGCATCCTCCGTGTTCCAGCTCGTTTTCACCCAACAGGTTCCAGGACGCCCGGTGTTCCATCCCGAAGCCCTGCCATATGCGCATATTGGCGTAGTCGGTCAGAAATTGGCCGGTTGCCGCTTTGAGCACTGCTCCCGCCAGATTGGTTTCACCTGTATTGTAATTAAAGATGGTTCCAGGCTGTCTTTCTCGTGACAATGAAGCCATATAGGTAACAAGCTGCTCTTCGCTGCTGATGTATTCAAGCTGCGCCACATCGGATTCCGGGTCAAAGTAATCTTCATTCCATGCCACACCGGACGACATCGTAAGTATATGCTGTATGGTCACGCCTTCATAAGCACTTCCTGCTAGCTCCGGCAGGTATCGGACTACGTCATCCTGTACGCTTTCGATATACCCGTCCTGAATCGCAGCCCCGAACAGCATCGAAAGCACCGATTTGGTTACGGAAAAGGAGATCCATGTCGTAGCAGGTTCATTTCCGTATCCATAATACTCATGTACGATTTCTCCGTCTTTGACCACAAGGAGCCCCGCCAGATTCATCTGTTCGGCATAATACGTAAGTCCGCGGACTTCGTTTTCGTACAGATAACGCACTTCTTTGATCTGCTGATCCGCTTCAGGCAGCGGCCAGGGCTGTGTTGCCGGTTCCAGAAATCGCACCGGAGAGAGAAAGTGGGTTGTTTTATATCCGAGCAACTGCATTTCCGGGGTCCAGAATAGTATTCCGGTATTTTTCATTTCTGCCAGAAGATTCTGCTCCTCTTCTGTAAACTGAGGGGGATCATCTGCCAACGGAGGAGCTTGTTGTGATATTTGTGAAGTGTCCCTGGCCAACGGTAGTGCTTCCCGGGTAAGCGGATGAGTATTCTGTGTCTCAACTGATGTTGAGCCATCATCATCGGAACAACCGGTAAATACTGCCAGGAACGCTATTAGCATTTTGAAGGATGACCTTATTTGAGTTCTATTCGCCCTGGCGCCCATTTTCAGACGGATGTATTTGAAGTTGCAGCCTGAATATGTTGTTTTTCGGAAGCACTTCCGCCAGACTCAAGTTTCTGCAATAAAGCAAGCGCGGACTCCGGATCCGGCACATCCTGGATTGCAAAACGGATCGCCTGGTCTCTCTGGGTCAATTGAAATTGGTCGGGCCGCAGCGTTTCCAAACGGCCCATCAGATGTTGCATCACGCCCTGATCGTAAAAACGGGTGCCCGCATCGGTACTGTGATCCGGACACTGCAGCCACATCCGATCCGCACGAATGATCACTTTCGTCAGCCAGAGCTGCGATGCCAGTACTTTGATGTGTGTCGCCGTAATCAGATTTTGCGCAGCCCCGGGCAACGGGCCGAAGCGGTCAACCACCTCATCCTGCCACTCCTTGATTTCCTCCGCACTTAGTGCACCGGAAAGCCGTCGGTAGAGATTCAGCCGCTCCACGTTGTCGGTGACATAATCGGCGGGAAGCAGCGCCGAATGGTCAAATTCGACAGTGGTCTCGGGTCGTACCGGTACAAACTCTGTGTCGGAGAACAGATCGGCGAACTCAGTCTCTTTCAGTTCCCGCACTGCATCGTTCAGGATCTTGTTATACATCTCGAAGCCGATTTCGTTGATGAATCCGCTCTGTTCGGCACCGAGGATATCGCCCGCACCGCGGATATCCAGGTCCCGCATGGCGATGTTGAATCCGGAACCCAGGTCGGAGTACTCCTCCAGTGCCAGCAGTCTCCGTCGTGATTCGAGCGTGAGCGACTCCATTGGCGGTGTGATCAGATAGCAGTAGGCTTTTCGGTTCGATCGCCCCACGCGTCCGCGTAACTGATGTAATTCCGACAACCCGAAATGATTGGCATGATTGATGAAGATCGTGTTGGCATTTGCAATGTCGATGCCGTTTTCGACGATGTTGGTGGAGACGAGGACATCGAATTTGTGGTCGTAGTAATCCATGATGATTTTCTCGAGCCGGCTGCCGGGCATCTGGCCATGCGCAATGCGGGTCCGGATATTCGGCAGGAGTGAGCGGATCATTTCCGCGGTCTTCTCGATATTTTGCACCCGGTTGTGGATGAAGAAAACCTGTCCGCCCCGGCTCACTTCCTGGGCGATTGCATCCCGGATCAACTGTGAATTGAAACTGTGAATTTCTGTGAGTACAGGTTGTCTGTTTGGTGGGGGCGTGTTAATAATACTCAGATCACGCGCGCCCATCAGTGAAAACTGAAGAGTTCGCGGGATGGGCGTAGCGGTCAGTGTGAGTACATCGACTGTTGTTCGAAACTCTTTCAGCTTCTCCTTCACACTTACGCCGAATCGCTGCTCTTCATCGACAATCAGAAGGCCCAAATTCTGAAATGCGACATCTTTCGAGGCGATCCGGTGCGTGCCAATAAGAATATCGATCTTGCCCTTTTTTGTGCGTTTCAGAATATCCGTCTGCTCGGCTTTGCTGCGAAAACGCGAAATCACCTCGATATTCACTGCGAAATCTTTCATGCGCTCACGGAATGTTTTCCAGTGCTGATCTGCCAAAATGGTCGTGGGTACCATCACGGCCACTTGTTTACCGTCGAGCACTGATTTGAATGCGGCGCGTACCGCTACTTCCGTCTTCCCGAATCCGACATCTCCGCATACCAGCCGGTCCATTGGTGTGTCACTCATCATATCCGCTTTGACATCCTCTATCGCCTGTTCCTGGTCGGGCGTTTCCTCGTAAATGAATGAAGCCTCAAGCTCGGTTTGCATACTGCTGTCGGCCGAAAAAGCGTACGCTTTCCGGGCTTTTCGCTTTGCGTAAAGCTTAATCAAATCCCGTGCGATGTTCTTGATGCGTTTTCGTGTGTTGGCTTTTTTGCGTGCCCATTCGCCGGATCCGAGCTTGGTGATTTTCGGTGCAGTCCCGTCTTTTCCGGAGAATTTTTGCAGTTTGTGAAGGCTGGAGACGTTCACATAGAGGATAGAGTCTTCCTTGTATTTCAATACGACCGACTCCTGTTCCACTCCCCGTACTTTGATCTTGCGAAAACCGGCGAATTTACCGATTCCATGATCGATGTGCACGACGTAATCGCCGATATTCAGATCTTTGAGTTCCTTGAACGAGATACCGCCTCGTCGAGCTTTGCCGCGTGTTTTCGGTCGATGATACCGGTTGAATATCTGGTGGTCGGTGTAAACAGCGATTCCTTCTGTTGGAAGGATAAACCCGCGATGCAGCGTTTCGACCGATAGATTATATTGCAATTCCGGTGTCGGCTCCTCCAAAAGTTCTTCAAACCGTTTGCGCTGTCCTTCATTATCGCACAAAATATACGTTTCAATGTTCTGCAGAGTGAGTTCTTTCAGGTCTTTGCGGAGGAGTTTGACGGAGCTGTTAAAATCAGGTTGGGGCCGCGCATCCAGGGTGAACCGATAGTCAGCTTCAAGATCGTGGGGAAGCGCCCCGATTAGGAGACGCGGATGGCGATTCAGTTGCTGAACAAGTTCATCCGGTGCGAGATATCGGGCTTCCGGAGGCTCGACGTGTATGGCGTCGTCGCTTTTTATGTCAGATGTCTTGTAACCGATGTTACTGCTCTTTACGTTTGGAATGTTATTACTGACGGCCTCCTCATATCTTTTTTTGGCACCGGTAAATAGGCGGTGAATTTCTGATATCACACCGGGGTAATCGACTATTGCGACCGGAACGGTATCCGGGAACATCGTGATCAGCGACTGCTTCACTTCAAGAGAGAACGCCTCGAGATTTGGAACCAGTCGGATGTAATCCAGAAATGCGATGGAACGTTGGGAGTCGGGATCAAATTCACGAATTGAGTTGATCTCGTCGCCGAAAAATTCAATGCGGACAGGATATTCACCGGCAAACGGGAAAATATCGATGATGCCGCCGCGACGGGCATATTCGCCGGGTTCATTGGCAAAGGAAACGGTTTGATAGTGCTGATCGGCAAGCTTGCCCGCCAGATCGTCGGGATTCATTTCGGTCTCATTGCGCAGGGATATAGAAGCCTCGAAGAACTTTTCCGGTGAGGCCATCTTCTCGAAAATAGCTTCGGCCGATGTCACCACGACCAGCTCCTGCGATTCCCGGAGCTGATCGATCACATCAGAACGCTGTGCCGAAACAGTCGTATCCCGGATCCTCCCTCTGTCGTAAGGGGTCATTCCGCTCGGTGGAAAATAGAGTGAATGGGTGATTCCGAGTGCGTCGATATCCGACCGGATATACTGTGCCCGTTCCGCATCCGGCGTGATCACCATGAGCGGCAAGTGTTTGCGAGACGCTTCTGCTAATGCCAG
Source organism: Balneolales bacterium (assembly GCA_007131625.1). Classification (GTDB taxonomy): domain Bacteria; phylum Bacteroidota; class Rhodothermia; order Balneolales; family Natronogracilivirgulaceae; genus SLQC01. The sequence continues at coordinate 4,515 of SLQC01000337.1, forward strand.
TGAGGCGGTGGAGCCGACAAAATGCTGCAACTGTACCACCTTCCCGGGTTGAAGTTGCCGGGAAATATCATCAGCGGGGATGTGCTTTGAAAAAATCTGCGCAATCTGCGTCAGAGACATTAGGTAGTGATATTCAGGGTATCAGTTGCAAACTTATAAAGATACGTGAAAAGGCAGGAAATCGCCAATGATACGAATCGGTTGCACTCAGGAAAGTTCCGTGCGGAACAGCCACCGGTCACATGCCACCGACAGCAGCAGCAGAATTGCACCCCAAGTCAGGAATGTCTGATACCGGTCGGAAAATTCTTGGAAGACGGTTTCTTCGAACTCGCTGCGTTCCAGTTCGTCGATTTCCCGGTAGACCAGTTCCAGCGTCTCGTTGTCGGTGGCCCGGAAATAGCGCCCACCGGTTCGTTCGGCAATAGTTTGCATCATTTCTTCGTCGATTTCCACACGTATTTCGTGATAGCGGGTGCCTCGAATCGGATCACGGACCGGGTAGGGAGCAGTTCGGGCATCAGTACTGGCGCCAATGGTGTAGACTCGCAGTCCGAATGTCGCTGCCAGTTCTCCGGCTGTGATGGGATCGATTTCGCCGGCGTTGTTCTCGCCGTCAGTCAGCAGGACAATCACCCGGCTTTCGGCGTCACTTTCACGCAGCCGGTTAACCGCTGTGGCCAGACCCATCCCGATGGCGGTGCCATCTCGTACCATCCCGAGATCGACCTGGTCGAGTTGATGCTGCAACAGGTTGTGATCAAGTGTCGGCGGAAGCACTGTAAAGCTTTCCCGCGCAAAGACAACCAGTCCGATGCGATCGGATTCCCTCCGGTCAATAAAATTGGATGCTACTTCTTTCACGGCTATCAGCCGGTTGGGATTCATGTCCTCGGCCAGCATCGACGAGGAGATATCAAGGACGAGCATAATGTCAATTCCTTCGCTATGCCGATCGGTATAGACCTGCTCCTCTTGTGGCCGTGCCAATGCTGTGATAATCAGCCCAATGGCGACCAATTGCAGAAAGAAACCGGCAAATACACCGTATGAACACCAGTTTCCGGAAATAACATCCAGATCGGACGTATCCGAAAAAGTCATAAATGCGACCTGTCGGCGTTTGTAATACCGGTATTGCATCCACAAAATCACCGGGATGATCATCAATGCCCAAAACCAGACCGGATTATCCCAAACCATAGTGTGTTTCTTCTGAAAATTTCTCTTGCTCCATTTTTTGCCGCTCCTCATGTCTCTGACGAAGCGCTTCGATTATCGGCTTGTCGGTTTCAGCGATCCTCGCAACAAGCAGCGAACTTTTCTTCATAACGTCCTGGCAGTCGGATTCATTGGGCCAGTACTTTGCAAATTTGACCAGGTCGGCTTCCTGCAGGATGGTCGCCAGCAACCGGATTACCTCATCGTCACACTGCCGGCGTTTCAGCTCTTCTATCACTTCGCCAGAAGTGGATTCCAGCGCTGGAAAACGGTATGCGTGTTCAAAATAAGCCCGGAACACATCCCCGAGTTCCGTATAAAAACTTCGATAAGACTTGTGCGGATCCGGATAGACATCCTCGATTCGTCCCAGTTCTTCCTGTAATGTGTCAAGCGGATTCCGGAATGGACTCGGTTCAAATTCCGGTTTTTCCGATGGACGAACTGCGGGAAAAAACCGATCCCGGAATCGGTAGAGGAGAAAACAGACAACGGACAGAATCACGACGGCAGCCAGTATCCAGGGCCACCAGTCTCGAAAAAACGGGAAAATCGGTTTGAGCGGTCGTAATGCCGATTCTTCATCATCAACCCGGCCCTGGTAGATAAAAGACTGTTCCGGGATGACGAGAAAGGTGGTGTCGGCTCCGTCAATAAATCCGGCATACAATTCCGGTATGGGTTGATCGTCAATTCCGAAATATTGGAGGGTATATGTGAGGGAGTCGCCGTACGGGTCGGATCGTACCGTTTTATTGCGAATGACAAAGTCTGGTCCGAAATCGGTGCTGTCGGGATAGAGGATTTCGTCATACTCCTCCGTTACCGAGATGTGGATTTGATAAGTGAACAGGTCTCCGGTACGGATGGTGTCACGGTCAATCGACCGGGAGACTTGCTGTGCCGAGGCGATGTCGGTGAGCATCGCGATCAAAATCAGAAAAATCGGGAGTATGCGCATCAAGGCCGCACTTCCAGGGGGAATTATGGGACTCCGGGTACGGGCGGATCGGGTCGATAAATTGTGGTGGGATTTTTGATTCATTAAATCGGCAGAGTCGTTGCCAAGTCAACAGAGTATACGTTTTTATAAGCAGTATAGCTGTTTCAATCAGTAAGTAGTTGTTTCAATAGGCAGTATAGTAGTTTTTATCAGCTGGATCATTTCATTTCCGGCATCAGCAGGATCGGATCAATAGCGGTTGACTCGTCGTTTGAAAAAAGCCATAATCGGTTCAATGTAAGATTCATTGGTTTGCAGTGTGATGGCATCGATGCGGTGGCGCCGGAGCAGTTTCTGAAGCCGCTCCATGCGGACCTGCCGCCGTCGGCGGTACTGTTCACGCACGGATTTGCTGGATGTATCAATGACGCGATACCGCCCGGTTTCGGCGTCGCGAAATGGGATGAGCCCGAGATCTGGCAGGTCGCGTTCCAGAGGGTCGTCAATCACAATACTCACAAAATCGTGTTTCCGGTTGGCAATTCGCAGCTGTTTTTCATAACCGGACGATTGAAAGTCACTGATCAGGATGAAGATGGACCGGCGCCGGAGGATCTTGCTGAGGTAGGCCACTGCATTGCCGATGTCAGTGCTTTTACCCTGCGGTTCGGCAGATAGCAGTTCCCTGATCAGCCGGAGTACATGCGCCCTGCCTTTACGGGGGATTACCACTTTTTCGATACGGTCGGTAAAGAGAACGAGCCCCACTTTGTCGTTATTCTTGATGGCGCTGAAAGCCAGCACGGCGGAAAGTTCGGTAATCAGATCCAGCTTGCGCCGAATACCGCTGCCGAACTGTTCGCTTGATGAAACATCGACGCAGAGCATCAGCGTCTGCTCTCGTTCCTCTTCAAACACTTTGATATAAGGCTCCTCACTCCGGGCGGTCACGTTCCAGTCGATCAGTCGTACGTCGTCACCGATTTGATAGGGGCGCACCTCTGAAAACGTCATCCCCCTGCCCTTGAAAGCCGACTGATATTCGCCGCCGAATATCTCGTTTACGAGCCCTTTTGTGCGTATTTCAATACGTCGGATAGTCTTAAACAATTCTTTGGATATCATGATGGCTATAATACGGATGTTCTGGCCGGGAATTCAACATTGTAAGGAAATGATCCGGACTGCTAAAAGTTTTTCCCATAAGCTTATCTTGGTTATGTTATTTTTCGGTTAATGGTAGTGCCAAGGTATAGCTATCTGAGTAGTTTCTATTCAACAACACATGGAGTTAAGAAGTCATGAAATTTTCCAAAACGCGTGAAAATCAAAACGATACTCCGTCCGCCTCGAGGCGTCGGTTTCTTCGTACGGCGCCGTTCGCCGCTGTGGGGGCTGCGACACTGACCGGGCATGCACAGGCGAATGTCGCCAAATCGGCAGAGGTGGAACTGCCCGAAGCGCATCATCTCGATGTCCGTCGCTTCGGTGCCGTCGGCAATGGGAAGACCGACGACACCGGAGCTATTCGCAACGCGGTCGCGCAGGCGAAAGATCAACGCATCGCGACTGTCTTCCTGCCCGCCGGCGTCTATATGGTTTCCGGTACGATCCTCCTGCCTTCAAACCTCACTCTTCAAGGCCAGGGGCCGGGCTTGACGACCATCAAGGCTGTTGAGGACACACTGTTCGATATGTTTAAGCCCGACCCGCGGACGCAGGATATTCGCCAACGACGGACTATGCTTACTACCGGGGCAGTAAGCACAGTCCGAGAACAAATCACCCGCCACATGAGTGTCCGCGACATGACCTTAGATTGGAATAATTGCCCGACCGAACGCTACGGACATTCCGTCATCCTCGCCGACTCCTGCGATCATGTATTCATCGAAAACGTCCACCTTATCAACTGCCTGCCCTCCGATCATCCCCGCAACATTGACGACATGAGCGGCAGCGCTTTTCGTTGTGAAGGCATTATGTTCAGTAACGCACGGCACGGGATGATGAACCGCTGCTCGCTCACCGACTCGGGGTATCGGCCCTTGTCGGTATCCTATAATAGCAAACAGATTTACTTTGTCAACGGCATCATCACCGCAAGTAACCCGGTATGGCGGCATGTGTTTTGTGAGAACCACGGCGACGCAATGCCGCGCGACCACACCTTCGAACGCTCTCAAATCATCTTCCTTAATACCACCTTTATCCTCGAAGGTGGCACGGGACAGGACGGCATATGCTCGCACACCGGCACCACCCACGTCGAAAATTGCGATTTCTACATTAAGGGCGGCACCAGCCGGTTAAGCGCTTTCCTGCGGCCGTTCGACGGTTCACGCGATTGTCAGTACATAAACAACCGTTTCCACAGTATTGCGCCCATTGATGATCACTTTTTTAAACTTTTCACAACTTCTCGTTCGGGCCAGCGCGACGGTCCGAACGAGAATATCACCTTTCAGGGCAACATTGTCCGGATTGATATCGCACCGCGTGCCGATGGCGAAACGGATTCCACCCGAGGTTTCCTCGTCGATCTGCCCGGCCAAGCCATAGATATCAACGTGCGCATTGCAGATAATCACGCGAGACTCTCCTTCCATGGACGTGTTCCAGGTGAACTGATCACCATAAGCAACGCCACTGGTGTGGTGGTGGCCAACAATACGCTCGATGTGCGTGTGGACGATGAAAATACGCTCGATCGACTGCCCAACGGCCTCACACTCCACGACTGCAAATCGATCCATGTCGCGAACAACGTCATCACTGGTAACTATCGCCAAGGCATCACAATCAACGATTCAGAACGGCTGATTATCACTGGAAACGACTTTTCGGATGCTTCCGACGAAGCCATAACGGGCCTGGACCCCGAATGTGGCATTATTTCCGACAACAACCTTACGTAAGATTGTTACTCTGCATTTGTTATGTGAGATGCAGGTCAAATGCTAACCAGTTGGGGCTCTTTGCCTATAAACCGGACAGCTTTATAAGGGACAGCTGATTATTATTAAACTAACTGAATTCAACAAATAAGTGCAACACGATTAATAACCCTGAGGGGCGCGCCCCTCAGGGTTATCGGCCAAGCGGCTTATATTCGTGTTGTCATGCAAAAATACAAACAACTTGACCTACA
>SLQC01000087.1 GCA_007131625.1 Balneolales bacterium
AAATATTGGAAAGTTGTCTGGATTTTTACGAGCTAACAGAAGGTGCGTTTGATATAACACTGCGTCCACTGATGCAGTATTGGAAAAACAAACAAACCAACGGGGAATCCGATTTGCAACTGTATGAGCTGTTGGATAATCTCGGATCTAAGCAAATTGTACTTAATGAAAAGGATCAAACGGTTTTTCTGAAAAATGAAAAAGTTGAAATAGACCTCGGAGGATTTGGAAAAGGGTATGGGCTGGTAACGGTTCATAAATTATTCCAGGACTTTGAAGTCAAAAACGCTTTTTTAAGTTTTGGCGAAAGTTCTATCCTGACTCTGGGTTGTCATCCTGCCGGTGATCACTGGATAATCGGACTGAACGACTACACGAGCCCGGGTCAAAGCGTTTATTCATTCTCCTTGAACGAAGGGTCCGTTTCAACTTCAAGTAATTTTTATGTAGATGATCACGGAAAACTGCACAATCATCGTCATGTAATAAATCCGTTCACCGGTTATCCGGTGGAGGATATTGTGACAGTGAGTGTACGAGCAGACTCTCCGGTAACGGCCGAAATATTATCCACCGCCTTTTTAGTATTGGCGGACGAAACGATCGAATCGATTCGTGAGGATATTCCGGAGTGTGAAATTGTGAGAATTAATTACACCACTGGCCAACCGGAAATACAGATATTAACAAATCAACAAAACACGTAAGTAGGTATGAATGTCATGAAACACCCGTGCTGATATTTCAGCTCTCACAAGCATGAAAGAAACTCATAGGTGCTCCATGTGACTATAGAAATCCAAATTATAATTATCATGAATATTAACAGAAGAACATTTATAGAATTGAGTTCGGCGCTTGCCGGCTCATCGGTGATAGCCTCCTCCATGCCGTGGTTATCGGCATTTCAGAATACAGTACCGTCCGGTCGAAGCGCTTCGGACCGTGTCCGCATAGGTTTTATCGGCGTGGGTAACCGGGGCAGTACATTGTTGTTGAACGTAAAAGATTTTCAGGATCGCTTGAATGTGGAGATAGCAGCGGTCTGCGATATCTATGAACCGCACTATCAGGATGCCATCAGGCTCACCGACGGCAACGCCGAGGCGTTTTACGACTACCGTGAGATGCTTGATAAAGTGGATCTGGACGCAGTGGTCATTGCCACACCGTTAAACGATCATGTGGGCCCGACGATAGCGGCCTACGAGGCAGGATTACACGTCTTCTGCGAGAAGTCGATGGCCCGGACTCTGGAGGATACCAAACTGATGTACGATAAACACATCGAGCACGATAAGATCATGCTGATCGGTCATCAGCGTCTGTTTAGTCCGGTGTATCTGGAAGCTATAGAACGTATCCGCCGGGGTGTTTATGGTCCAATTACCATGGTAAAAGGACACTGGCACCGTAATCGTGACTGGATTATGTATGATACAGAGCCACGATCCGAATTAGACCGCCAATTGAACTGGAGATTGTACAAGGAGACATCTGCAGGGATGATTACCGAACTGAGTTCTCACCATTTGCAGATTGCCAACTGGGTGATGGGCGTGCAACCTGTGAGTGTACTTGGCAGCGGTAGCATAAATTTCTGGAAAGATCATCGTGAGGTTTGGGATAATTTTGGATTGGTGTTCCAGTATCCTGATGGTACACACTTTACTTACAGCTGTTTGCAAAGCAACAGGCACAACGGAGTGCAGATTCAGGCACTGGGCAACAAAGGTATGGTAGACCTGGAGATCAACAAGCAGTTCTGGGAAGATCCTCCTGCACCCCCGGCCATACGAAAGTTGATCCACAGTATTGAATCGAGCCTGTTTGATACGATCCCGATTGGAGGGGCAACCTGGGTGCCTGCCGAACCGGTGGCTTACGGCGGAGAATTCATCACCGATGGATGGGAAATGAACGAAACGCAGCTGTTTCTGGAGGCATTTGTAGAGTACATCCGTAAAGGCAGGGCACCGGAAGAACTGTCGTTAGAGGGTTATAACGCATCAACCTGGACGCTGTTGGCAGAACAGACCACGATGACAGGTGAAAAAGCAGAATTGCCGGAGGGATACCTGGTATGAAAGAAATAACTATCAAGGTATCCTCTTTTAAACGTGAATTTGTGATCTGGGGGGTGCTGCTAGTAGTGGCATTTTTAACCAATATTTATGCAATCAGTACACATGGTGGACAGTGGTCGGAGCTGGTTTCTCAACTACATATCGTATTGATTCTGTCTATAGTTTATTATGGCTTTTTTGCTTTAATTCGTGCTATTGTGTATGGAATCATACTTGTTGTGAAACGCATGGTTTTGCCTGCATAAATTTGCAGGGCATTGTACCACTAAAGGAATACTAAAGGAATACTAAAGGAATAATGTGTACTGAATTATGAAAATTGCAGATCTTGAAAAGATTAGAGGTCGATCTTTCCCTGCTCGCAGACACACCCGCAATCTGGTGGGGGGAGCTTCTCCCATACAGGCTTCCAGTTTTGCAATGGGTGTGGTGGAATTGAAACCGAAAGGCGGTCAGGTACCGTGGCATAATCAGGAACAGGAAGAGATATACTTTATTTTGGAAGGGCATGGGGAAATGTGTCTTGGGGATGAACGATCCGATATACATGCCGGACAGGCTGTATATATACCATCTGGTATATTCCATCAATTGACAAACACCGGCAATACTCCCATGAAAATGATGTATTGTTACGGTCCGGCCGGGGATGTCGCGCATTGGCGGCAGGAACTGGAGGGAACCTTGCCCAAAGCCGGAGTTGATGTTCCGTCTCTTCCCGATGGTGCATGGCCTCAATGTACCGACACGCCTGACGAAAAATGAATCATCCATAGCGAAGTGTTCGACACACAGACCATGACGGCTATCCGTCACACAGGAGCATGATTATTTTCGTCATGGACATTACATCTGTCCTTAAGAAATAAAAAAAATAAACAGATGAAACTGCTTCGGATTCTCCGGCATCCATACCATTTATACATTTAACTTAAAGGGAACAATATTTTTATGAGTAGTACTATCAAAACACACCAGGTTGGCATCATTATGAATGGTGTTACAGGCAGGATGGGGAAAAACCAACATTTGCTACGCTCCATCATTCCAATAATCCAACAGGGTGGCGTTAAAATTAGTCCGGATGAAGTTATTATGCCCAAGCCGGTTTTTGTAGGTAGAAATCCTGCAAAGCTGGAAGAGCTGGCAGCTGAAACCGGAATAGAGAACTGGACCACTGATCTCGATAAAGTTTTGGCTGACAAGTCTTATCCGCTGTACTTTGATGCACTTACAACGGAAATGCGTTATAATAATGTGAAGAAAGCCATCGCAGCAGGCAAACATATTTACTGCGAGAAACCAACAGCGCTGAACATAAAAGATGCTATGGAGTTGCACCATCTCGCTGAAAAAGCGGGGGTCAAGCATGGCGTGGTGCAGGATAAACTCTGGCTACCCGGACTCGTTCAGCTTCGGCAGCTCATGGATCAAGAGTTCTTCGGCCGGATTTTTTCCGTTAAAGCGGATTTCGGTTATTGGGTGTTCGAGGGAGATACCGTACCCTCCCAGCGTCCTTCCTGGAATTATCGGCAGGAGGATGGTGGCGGCATCATCCTGGATATGTTCTGCCATTGGAGATATGTCCTGGATAATCTTTTCGGTGATGTCAAATCGGTTGCCTGTCTTGGAGCTACCCATATTCCGGAACGATACGAAGAAGACGGTACGCCGTATAAAGCCACAGCCGACGATGCGGCATACGCCATTTTTGAGCTTGAAGATGGAGTCGTCGCGCAGTTTAACTCTTCCTGGGCCACCCGCGTACGTAAGGATGACCTGGTTACATTCCAGGTTGACGGAACCAAAGGATCGGCTGTTGCCGGATTGCGAAGCGTATGGATTCAACCCCAATCTGCTACGCCCAGGCCAACCTGGAATCCTGATATCGACTCACCTCATAAATTCTATGATGACTGGATCAAAATGCCGCCTGGTCGCGATTATGACAACGCATTTAAAATTCAATGGGAGAAGTTTCTGCGTCATGTCGTAAATAACGATCCGTTTCGTTGGAATTTGCATGAGGCTGCAAAGGGGGTTCAACTGGCAGAAGCCGGGCTTGAAGCCTGGAAAGAGCGCAAATGGGTCACTATAAAAGATTTAATGTAAAAGATTTGTAAAAAAAAAACAGGCATTATGAATATTAATCAACCGTTGAAACCGGAACAATTGAAATCCGATCTTGAGAGGTTCTGGGAACACTCTGCTCGAAAAATTCAACTCATTCGCAAAGAATACGATACGTCGAATGGGTCACCTGTTTTTACTGAAAAAGGGAAATACACCACCCGGGGATGGACAGAATGGACACAGGGGTTTCAGTTCGGAGCGGAAATCATACAATTTGACGTTACCGATGACAAGAAATTCCTTGAAATGGGCCGCAAGGCGACGCTGGAATTAATGGCTCCTCACATTACTCATATTGGAGTCCACGATCACGGATTCAATAACGTGAGTACATACGGTGCTTTATGGCGACTGAGCCGGGAAGGCAGAATGGATGCAAGTGACTGGGAGCGTTCATTTTATGAACTGGCTTTGAAAAATACAGGGGCTGTTCAGGCAGCCCGCTGGACAAAAAGAGCCGGAGGAGGAGGTTTTATATACTCTTTTAATGGCCCCCATTCCCTGTTTGTGGATACCGTTCGAACACTCAGAGCATTGGCACTGAGTCACAAATTGGGACATGTTCTCTTCGGTGAACACGATGAACAAATTTCGTTATTGGGCCGTCTTATTCAGCACGCAGAATCTACCGCTCTATATAATGTTTTTTATGGTGAGGGTCGCGATTCCTACGATATTTTGGGAAGAACGGCACATGAAGCCGTTTTCAATACCAACGATGGTAACTTCCGCTGTCCGAATTCTCAACAGGGCTATTCCCCGTTTTCCACCTGGACCCGCGGACTTTCCTGGGCTATGTGTGGTTTTCCGGAGCAACTGGAGTTTTTGGAAACGGTGGGTGATGCCGAACTCGATCAGTGGGGGGGCAGGAAACAAATCGAGGCAATGATGCTCAAAGCTGCTCGTGCTACATGTGATTTTTATATTGAGCACACCTCATCCGATGGAATACCTTATTGGGATACCGGTGCCCCGGATCTTTACAAACTTGGAGATTATACAAAAAGTGAGGCCGATCCTTACAATGAATATGAACCGGTTGACAGTTCGGCGGCTGCCATCGGTGCTCAGGGTTTATTGCGGCTTGGAAAGTATCTGATGACCCGGGGTGAAAAACAGGATGGGGAACGTTATCTTCAGGCTGGGCTTCATGTGGCCAAAACATTACTTCAGGAGCCTTATCTCAGCACCGACAATCAACACCAGGGGCTTTTGCTTCATTCGGTCTATCACCGGCCAAACGGTTGGGATTACATTCCGAAAGATCAAAAAATACCGTGCGGAGAATCCAGTATGTGGGGCGATTATCATGTCAGAGAACTTATGTTATGTATCTGGCGCATGATTGATAATCAATCGTACTACACCTTTTTTCAAGAATAAAAATTATTTCAATTCATGGGAAATCAGGTTGCATTAATAACAGGGGGATCTCGCGGGATCGGCTTTGCCATTGCCAAAGAACTTGCCCGGAACGGTTGTGATATTGCAATAAACGGGGTTCGTGATGCCGGGCAGGTTACCGATGTTATCAATGAATTAAAATCGACAGGATCGGATGTTCTGTATTGTCAGGGTGATGTCAGCTCCCCGGAAGGACGACAGCAGGTATTGGATAAAATCCGTACTGATTACGGCAAGCTGCATATTCTGGTTAACAATGCCGGAGTTGGTCCGAAAGAGCGACTCGACCCACTTAAAGCGACACGGGAAAGTTACGAAAGAGTAATGCGGATTAATCTTGAGGGTCCCTATTTCTTAACCCAGTCTGTAGCAAACTGGATGGTAGAACAAAAAAACGCGGATCAAGAATACTCCGGCAGCATTATTAATATCGGGTCCATTTCGGCTACGGTTATTTCACCTGAAAGGGGGGAGTATTGCATTTCGAAGGCAGGTTTTTCCATGCATAGCAAGATATGGGCGGTTCGTATGGCTGAGTTCGGGATACCGGTATATGAAGTACGACCCGGTGTAATCAAAACAGATATGACGGCCAAAGTAACGGAAAAATATGACCGACTTATTGAAAATGGACTTACTGTCCAACCCAGATGGGGCTACCCGGAAGATGTTGCTCGCTCTGTAAAAGCACTTGCTATGGGTGATTTTCCATATTCCACAGGTGAAGTGTTTATGGTGGATGGAGGACTTACTCTGCAGCGTTTATGAACGCGTATTTTTTTGAGATTCGAAATAGGCACTGATTAATCAATTTCACACAGACTCTGATATCTAATTAATAAACTCTATGGCTATGGCTGACGATAAACAAAATATCGAGGAATCGAAATTAATGCAGGAAATCCAGAATAAAAATATTCTGGTCCGCATTCAAACCTATTTTCGGCTTTCAGGTCCGGGATGGCTGCAGAGTGCACTTTCATTAGGAGGAGGTTCTCTGGCCAGCAGTCTTTATCTTGGTGTATTGGCTGGTTACAGCATGTTATGGTTGCAACCGTTAGCTATGTTGCTGGGAATTATCATGCTTAGTGCCCTGGGGTATTTTACCCTGGCTTCGGGGGAACGTCCGCTTGAGGCCATAAATCGTCATGTCAATCCGGTTCTTGGCTGGGCATGGGCAATAGCTTCGTTATTGGCAAGCATGATCTGGGCTTTGCCGCAATTTTCACTGGCAACCAGTGCGGTACAACAAAATCTTCTGCCCGGTCTGCTGGGTGCCGCCGGCCCGTTCGAACATACCACAAGTTTACTTATCATTTCGGCGATAGTGTTAGCGGTCGCAATTACCATAACATGGAATTACGACAGAGGAGCAAAAGGAATCCGGGTTTATGAGTGGATTCTGAAGGGAATGGTAGGCATAATTATGCTCAGTTTTATCGGAGTGGTGGTAAGGCTGACTTTTGTCTCGGGAGCTGTTAACTGGGGGGATATTGGCAGAGGCTTGATCCCCGATCCGTCATTGATATTTCAGCCGGCAGAAGGGTTTTTACCATTACTGAGCGGATTAAGCGAAGTTTCCCGGTCGTATTGGACAGATTTGATCGTAAACCAGCAGATAAATGTAATGGCGGCGGCGTTGTCCAGTGCGGTAGGTATTAATATGACCTTTTTGTTTGCTTATTCCATGTTACGCAGAAAATGGGGACCGGAATATCAAGGTTTGATGAGATTCGATATGGCCACAGGGATGTTTATCCCGTTTATATTGGCAACAGGATGTGTATTGATTGCTTCGACCAGCCAGTTTCACACGGTGCCACAAGACGGATTCCTGGAGAAAATGGAAGGAAATGAAGTTACCCTGGATCAAACCCAACTGAATCAATTTGAAAGTTTTCTTGAAAACAGGGTGATTTATGAGTATGGAGATAATCTTAATGATCAGCAAATTCAGGCATATATTGATGAGCTGACCCGTGATGATTATGTAATGGCGGCTACTTTGATTACTCGTGATGCCTTTGATCTGGCTTTTTCCCTGGAACCACTTCTTGGTGATTTTTTCAGTCATATCGTATTTGGTATAGGGGTATTAGGCATGGCGATTTCAAGCATTACATTGATGATGTTGATATCGGGACTTGTCATATGCGAAGTTTTTGGATTTCCCCGGGGAGGCTGGGTCTTTCGTATTGGATCTTTGGCGGCCGGACTGGGTGTATTGGGTCCCTTTTTCTGGCAACAAGCTTATTTCTGGCTGGCAATACCTGTTTCGGTGATCACATTGATGTTGCTTCCTATTGCATATTTCACCTTCTTTCTTATGATTAATAACAAAGCGCTGATGGGTAAACATTTGCCTTCAGGGTCAAGAAGGATACTCTGGAACAGTCTGATGCTTTTGTCAGTAGCGGTCATCGGTACATCCAGTTTCTATATGCTCTGGTTGCGAGGTGGTTATGCCGGTCTGACAGTACTGTTTGTTTTCCTTGTAATGGTTGCTATGGGTGATTGGTATAGAAGAAAAAATAACATCAGTCGCTCCGAGGTCGAAAACCCGTAATGATAACGTAATTTATCCGCATTACGTAACTTTCTGGTGTAGTGGTGAAAGTGATAAGCAACTTGACAATGTAGCCGGTGTTATTGTTGCATGCGGTTGATATCGAGATGAATACAGGCAATTTGATTAGGGTCAAGTCATAGATGTGCCAAGCAAGTTTTTTGCGATTGATGATTGATACAGGAAGTTTTTGTGATCTTGCTGTCAGCAAGCATATGTGTGTGGAGATTTGGGATGAAATTGCAGGAAGAAAATTCTATATAAGTATGTATTATAATCAAGAGTGATTTTGGTCATCAGTATTGATTGATGTATCGATTAGTAAAATTATAACTCTTAATAGTTGACTTATGAAAACAATTGCAGGAGTAATTTTAATCGCATCAATGATTACCGGTTTTATTGTGATTGGTGAACAACCCGCCGGTAACGAACCCCCTCTCGAGGTTCAGTGGGCCTCATATATTTATGAAAATACCAGCATTCAACATGTTCGCAATCCTCCCTATGAGATAAGTGGATTGCCCCGGCAAATGGAGGGTTTGGGATTGGACGGCGACCGGATTGTATATGGTAGAAAATTTGCTTCATTCACCAAATTCAAAGAATCTTTTGAGGAAGCACTGGCGAATAATCCCGTTGAGTCGGAAGCTCTGTCACCATGGGAAGAAAGTTGGCATCAAGGTGTTTCCGTACAGACAAGGGTATTCAGGATAGAAGACAAAGGGATTGTGGTATCATTTTATAGTCCCAATGTCATTTTTGCCGATCTTGGGGCATATGATGAATCCCTGGAAATAAAAAACAATCTGGTTGAAATGAACAGATAGTATGTAATTGAAAAGAACCTTTTAAAGAGGGGATTCATGCATAGATTAAGGCTATCAATATTCATTATTACATGCATTTTAATAAATGCTTGCAAGATACAACCAGAAACATCGTACAACAGGCCAAATATCGTTCTTGTAATTTCTGATGATCATGGTACGGATGCTTTGGGTTCATATGGTAATCCATATATAAAAACACCTCACCTGGATAATCTTGCAAGCGAGGGGACTCGATTTGTTTATGCATTTGGTACTTCCGCCAGTTGTAGTCCCAGCAGGTCAGTGATATTAACAGGATTACATAATCATTATAACGGGATGTACGGTTTGTCACATCATCCTCATAATTTCAGTTCTTTTAGTGAAATTCAGAGTTTACCAAACATTCTTGCCGAAAATGGTTACCGTTCTGCAAGGATTGGCAAATTTCATGTAGCCCCGGAAAAGGTATATCAGTTTCAAGACGTTTTATCTATTGGTGCCGCAAATGATCCTGAAACTATTGGTAGAAGTCCTGTTGAGATGGCCGAGATTGCATCCGAATTTATTAATCAAAGATCAGACAACCCCTTTTTCCTATTGTTTGCGACGGACGATCCACATCGTTCCAACGTTTTTACACCTGAAGGACAACTTACATTTGATACGTATCCTGAACCAAATCCATTTGGTAATAAGGATGAGGGTTATCCTGGTATAAATGAAGTTACTTACAGCACGGAAGAGGTAGTCGTCCCTTCATATTTACCGGATAACGAATTTACCAGAGAAGAGTTGGCACAATATTATC
>SLQC01000352.1 GCA_007131625.1 Balneolales bacterium
AACGATTCCGACAAAAAAAGCAGAGACCCCAACAATCAGGATGCCTCCGGAACCGGCAACGAGGCTAATCCTGTAGATATTCTGACTGACCGGATGCAGCAACACGGAATGGTCGAAATGGAGCCGGTATTCCGCCCGGGTGCATCGAATAATGTCGAGCGTTTCAAACGGGCCGGATCACAGCCTGACCGCTTGTGGGAACTTGCCGACGGTTTTGAGCGCACCTTCACAATCACCTACACTTCCGGCGAGAATCCCGAATCACTTTCAAGGAAAATTGCCCGCTTGCCCGGTATTGTCTACGCCGAACCCCATTTTGTATACGAAACCCTTGATGAGCGCATACCGAACGATCCCTTTATCGGAGGTGACGGACACAACTACTTCGAATATCAGAACTTCTACCAGGCTTGGGCAGTTTCTACCGGATCACCGGATGTGGTCATCGCCATCATTGACACCGGCGTTTATTATGAGCACCCTGACCTGATCAACAAGTTGTGGCGCAATCCGGAACCGGGCCGGGCAGACGAGTTTTTCCCCTCCTGGGAAATTGTCAACGATACAATTGGATGGAATTTCTGGGAGAGCGGGGATGTCTTTGCAGGCGAGCCACCCGAGCAAAACGGAAATCCCGTTGGCAATTACTCCAGGCACGGCACCCATGTCGCCGGTACAGCGGCCGCTGACACTGACAACGAAATAGGAATTGCCGGAACCGGCTTTCACAGCCAGTTCATGCCGATAAAAGCGGGCGGAACCAGAGAGTATCCCGGATCCGTTGCCTATGGATTCCAGGGCATTCTCTACGCCGCCATCAACGAAGCCGATGTCATCAACTGCAGTTTCGGCGGACCCGGTTTTTCGATATTCGGTCAGGAAGTAGTTGAGTTTGCCATAGCATCCGGTTCAGTCGTCGTTGCCGCAGCCGGAAATAATGGAAGTGATGTGCTCTTTTATCCCGCTGCGTATAATGATGTACTCTCGGTGGGATCGGTCAGGCAACAGTACGATGACATCATCTCCAATTTCTCCAACTACGGATTCTATGTCGATGTTTTCGCCATGGGAGAGGCGCTGCTCAGTACTCATTTCAACTACAACGAAGAAACTGTCAGCTGGACTCCCACCTATAACCGAAATACCGGTACATCCATGGCCGCACCGGTCGTCAGCGGACTTGCAGCCCTGATCAAGGCCGAGAACCCGGACTGGTCACCGCAACGCATCGCCAATCAGATTCGGGTCAATGCACGATCCATCTACGCCGCCAATGCCAGTAGTCAATACGAAAATCGGCTCGGCATGGGGTTAATCGACGCTCACTCCGCACTCGTCAACCTTAAGCCCGGACTGCGTATCACTGATTTCGTTTTTGAAAAACCCGACGGCGAAAAAATCAATACCGGCGAAAGCGGCACACTCACCCTCAACGCCATCAACTACGGCGAACCCACCCCCAACTCCCGTATTGAGATTGATCGCATACCGTTTGGAATCACCATTGAACCCACCGACCACCAGACCGGTGCCCTCAATACCGACGAACTGTTTTCCGCCACTTTCGATGTTTCCATCTCCGAAGAATTCCAGCTTGACGAGATCCCATTGTTCCGGCTGGATATCAGCGATCCGACTTCCGACTACAACGACTTTTTCATGATTGAGTACGAGCGGCTGCTATTTGACATCCTTGAAATCAACACTATAACGGCTTCTATTTCATCAGACGGCACTATCGGATTTCTGGACGCCTTTTCCAGTTCCGGCGGTGTCGGATTCATTCCGGCTGAATACGGAAATATGCTCTTTGAAGGGGGCTTGATGATCACAGCTGACAGGCGCAGCCATGTGGATGTTGATGCCGACCGGCTCATCATAAATCAGGTCCGTGACTCCACTGAAATTACCCGCCACTTCCTGCCCACAGACAACTACCGGTTCACCGAGCCCGGCACCGTATCCGACATCGATGGACGTGCTGTTTTTCAATCCAGAAAGCATCCGCTCTTTGATGATCTGTATGTTGAGATGAAAACCTACGCCTTCGCAAAAGAGGGTCTGGATCAGACCTTCTTTGTCAAGTACAACATCACCAATAACAGTCTGACAACACTTCACGACTTACACGCAGGACTGTTCAACGACTGGGACATCCGGGACTACAGCACTGACCATACCGGTTTTGTTGAAGCCGACAGTCTGATCTATGTTTACGATCCCTCCGGAGCACCGTTCCTCACTGTCGCGCACATGAATGCCGTATCCAGCGCTTTTGCCATTGACAACCCTTCTCCCATGTCACTGCCCGAAGCGGAAAGTCGGGAAGACAGTCTCCAGTTCGGTGTATATTACCAGCGTGATGATGATATTTTCGACGGTTTCACCGATGCGGAGAAACGGCTGGCCCTCACCGCCGGTACAGAACAGACAACGCTGAATGAAACCGATATCTCCATCGTTACTGGTACGGGTCCATTCATACTGCATCCATTTGCCCAAATCACAGTCGGATTTATCTACGGTTGGGGTGAGGATCTGGATGATCTCCGAAGTCAGATTTCCGCTGCCAGGGCTTTGAATCTGTTTGAGACAAGTAATCCCGGCGAATATACCCGGTTCCGGGAGATTTCCGACGAGATTGCACTCTTCCAGAACTTCCCGAATCCGTTTAACTCCACGACGACCCTGGAATTTCATCTGTCCGAACCGGGACAGGTAAATCTGGCCGTCTATAATGTACTGGGACAGAGGGTTGCCACCCTCATTGACAGGCATGTCGAGGAGCGGGCACAATTTGCGGTATTTGATGCGTCCAGCCTTGCAAGCGGTGTTTATATTGCTGTTCTGCGTGCCGAAGATCGCACAGTAGTCGTCCCCATGACGCTGGTCAAATAGCCGGTAATGCAGCAGAGACAGATCTCACTACTCATCAATGTCCTCATCCCCCTGGACTTCAAACTTCCGGGCCATATCCCGGATCTTTTGCGAATGCTTGAGCCGCTGATCGCGTCGTTGCTGAGCCTCTTCGTACCGCTGTTTTTCAGATTTGGTTTCCGGAATAACGGGTGGAACCGGAACCGGTTTACCCTTTGAATCCACCGCTACATACGAATAGTATGATGTGGTACACAACCGCTTGCTGCCGGTACGCAGATCCTCCGCCCAGACACATAACGCCACCTCCATGGAAGTCCGGTAAGCCCGGGTGATCTCCCCTTCTATAACCACCACTTCACCAAGCGCAATGACATTAACAAATTCGACACTGTCAACCGCCACCGTCACGACATTTCTGTTGCAATGCCGCTGCGCCGATATCGCAGCACAGATATCCATCCACTGCATCAATTTGCCGCCCATAAGGTTACCCAGAGGGTTGGTATCGTTCGGCATGACCAGTTCACTCATGCTGACGCGGGACGCAGCTACTGTGTTTTTTCTGTATTTTCCCATAAGATCTTGCTTTCCGGATAATATCGATTCCCCATTTGATGACTTTATGTAAGTGATAAGTGGTACAACATATTATAACTAAACTTGCGGCATAGCGCACGTTTTTTAATTTAGAACGTTATAATGCGTTAAAGTGACGTGCAATTCACCTGCTTGATCCATTCGAAATACCACCCGGCTCTACATAAATCATTGTCATGACATCAGACCAGTCCAATCCCAGCCTCGAGATCCGTGCATTGAAACAGAATGATTTCAAAGTGCTTAAAGCATTGCAATTAAAGTGCTTTCCCGATATGGAACCCTACAGCTACAACCAGTTTCGCTCACAGCTGAAGTACTTCCGGGATGGACAGATCGGTATTTTTTTCGAAGGGGCTCTGATCGGTTCCGGCAGCAGTTTAATTCTCGATCTGGATGAATATTCAACCGATCATACCTGGGAAGAGATTGCCGATGAAGGATACATCCGCAATCACGATCCGGAAGGTGATACATTGTACGGCATCGAAGTCATGGTCGACCCGGATTACCGGGATATGAAAATCGGCCGGCGTATCTACGAAGAGCGGATGGAGTTGTGCCGAACCCTGAATCTTCGCCGCATTCTGGTCGGTGGTCGGCTTCCCAATTACCACAAGCATCAGACGAATATGGACATTTACGCTTATGTGCGGTCCGTGATGAATAAAAAACTGTTTGATCCGGTGCTTACATTTCAGCTTCAAAACGATTTTATCGTAAAGCGAATCATCCGCAATTACCTGAAAGAAGACATCGAGTCTTGCGGTTACGCCGTGCTGCTGGAATGGACCAACTTTGAGTATCAGAGCAAGGCTCCAAAACAACGCATCACCTCCATGCCGGTACGGATCTGTTGCGTGCAATATCAGATGCGGAAAATTTCAAACTTTGACGATTTCGCCACTCAAGTAGAGTATTTTGTTGATGTGGCCTCTGATTACAAATCCGATTTTGTGCTTTTTCCGGAGCTGCTAACCACCCAGTTGCTCAGTTTCGAAAAGGAGAAACGACCTGGACTCGCTTCACGCGAACTGGCCAAGTACACCGACCAGTATATCACCTTTTTCAAGGACATGGCGCTCAGCTACAATGTCAATATTATCGGTGGATCGCACTTCACCCTGGAAAAAGACAACGTATTCAACGTCTCTTATCTGTTCCGACGCGACGGCACTTACGATAAACAGTATAAAATCCATGTCACCCCAAGTGAAAGCCTTTGGTGGGGCGTGCAAGCCGGATCAGTTCCCAAGGTATTCGACACCGACCGCGGAAAAGTTGCCATCAATATCTGCTACGATGTCGAGTTTCCCGAGATGGCCCGCTTTGCCGTCGACAACGGTGCGCATATCCTTTTTGTACCTTTCTGCACGGACGAACGCCACGGGTTCACCAGGGTCCGAACCTGCGCCCAGGCCCGGGCTATCGAAAATCAGATCTATGTTGCAATGGCAGGCACCACAGGCAACATCCCGTCGGTCGAGAATATGGCGATCCAGTACTCGCAATCAGCCATTTTTACTCCGTCCGATTTCCCCTTCAGCCGGGACGGCATCGCCGCCATCACTGACGAAAATGCCGAAATGGTGATCCTGGCTGATGTCGACGTTGAAGTTCTTCGACGCTCACGTCACTCCGGAACAGTGATGCCGCTTAAGGACAGACGCCGCGACTTGTACAGCGTTCAGTTTCAGGATCTGCCCGAATACAGTCAGATCATGCCCGACGATCAACCGTTTGATGCCGAAGGTGATGAGGATTATGAATAGCAGCAAATTGGAGATCGTAAATTGACCCATGATAAACATTTCGCATTTTTGAACATCCCTTCGAATTCTATTGTTATGTCAGGCGTAAGAATACTCTTTCGAAATTTCCGATTTTTTTAACTTTTCAGTAACATGATTACAATTATTGGTGCAGGCCCCATAGGACTGGCCTGTGGAATTGCATGTAAACAAAGGACTATCCCGTTCCGGATCATCGACAAAGGATGCCTGGTCAACTCTGTTTTTCACTACCCGACCAACATGACCTTTTTTTCTACTTCCGACCGGCTCGAGATCGGTGGAGTTCCGTTTATCTCGCATGGTGTCAAGCCGACCCGGCGCGAGGCGCTGGAATATTACCGCAGAGTAGCCGAAAGTTTCGATATGCCCCTCCATCTGTACGAGGAAGTGCGAGATATAAGCGGCGAAGATGGTAATTTTGTGATATCGACGGACAAAGACACCTACCAGAGTGATAAAGTTGTGATTGCGAGTGGATTTTACGACCACCCTCATCGTATGAATGTACCGGGTGAGGATCTTCCCAAAGTAAAGCATTACTATGACGAACCGCACCCCTATGCAATGATGAAAGTGCTTGTTGTGGGAGCGGGCAATTCAGCGGTGGACGTCGCACTGGAATCCTACAGGTGCGGGTCTGATGTGACTATGGTCGTGCGCGAACCGGCTATCAATGAGAATGTCAAATACTGGGTAAAACCGGATATTGAGAACCGCATTCGGGAAGGGGCTGTAAAAGCATGGTTCAATTCCGAGGTGATCAAAATTCGTGAAAAGGAAGTGGTGATCCGCACACCGGAAGGCTTAAAAACAATCGAGAACGATTTTGTGATGGCGATGACCGGTTATGAGCCGGATTTCCGTCTGCTCCGGCGGATGGGTATCGCTTTTCATAGCGACGAACAGGTCCCCGTATATGTTGAAAATACTCAGGAAAGCAATATCCCCGGTATCTATCTGGCCGGCGTGGTCTGCGGTGGTTTGAACACAAGCAAATGGTTTATCGAAAATGCACGTGTTCACGCTGAACGAATAGCGGAAGACATTGCATCAGCCCGGGAAGTCACTCTGCAATCGGGCTGACACTGAACCAGGGGGGGGGGACTTTCCTCCTTCATCCTCCTTCATCCTCCTTCCGATCGGCCCCTCTTCTTTGTAGAAAAAAAAGGGGTAAGCGACCTGCATCGCACCGCTACAACCTCCTGCCGCTGCTACCTTCCGGTTCTGACGGAGTTGAGAGGGAGCTGGTCGTGCAGAACTTACCCCATATGTAATTTACGAATAAAGATACGTACTATCCATATTTTTATCCCAATGCCGGTCAAAAAAATATTGTATCTTACTCAAATATCCATCTTTCAGTCATAACCAGCAATAGTCGCACTCTGCTGCCGGAATCTGTTTGATGATCCGGGCTATAACTAAATATTTAATGAATCAAAAAAGCCCATGAAAACATGAATAACAAGAATGAATTTTTTGAGTTTTGGCGTAATCGTTATCCGCAAAAATTTGTAAATGAAAATGAGATTTTTTCCAAAGTCAGGAGAGGAGACAAAATATTTATCGGCACGGCATGCGGTGAGCCAAGGTATCTGATTGATGCTCTGATTAAATATGTCGAAAAGAATCCAAAATCGATTGCTGATGCCGAACTTATGCAAGTCTGGAGCCTGGGGGTCTCTCCATGGAAAAATCGGAAGTTTGGTTATAACTTCAGACACAACTCTTTTTTTATAGGTGATAACACCAGGGAATCGGTTAATACCGGATTTGCCGACTACACGCCCATATTTCTTTCAAGGATACCTGAACTTTTAAAGAACAGGCATATCGAAATTGATGTAGCATTGTTTCAGACCTCGATGCCAGACAAAAACGGATATGTAAGTCTGGGCATTAGCGTGGACATAACCAAAGCAGCTATTGAATCAGCAGACCTTACGATTGCCCAGCTTAATCCACGCATGCCCCGCGTGCATGGCGACACATTTATTCACCTGAAAGATATTGACTATTGTGTCCACAAAGAGGATGAGCTTATAGAGTTTTTTTCGGAGGTTCCGGGAGACATTGCCCAGAGGTTTGGAAAATATGTAGCGCAAATAATAAATGATGGTGATACCATACAGCTGGGATACGGAAGACTTCCAAATGCCATTCTAAAAAATATAAAAAACAAACAGAAACTTGGAATCCACACAGAGCTGTTAACCGATTCGATGGTTAACCTTCAGGAGCTCGGAGCAATAGACAACTCGTTGAAAAATATCGACCGGGGAAAAACTGTTGCCGCTTTCTGTATGGGTTCAAAAGATACCTATGATTTTATTGATGACAATCCATCTATAGAATTCAAAGAAGTCAGCTATACCAATAATCCGCTGGTCATAGCACAGATTGAAAACATGACCGCCATAAATGCCGCTCTTCAATTGGATCTTACCGGACAGTCTACCTCTGAATCGATCGGGAGTCTCTTTTTCAGTGGCATCGGAGGACATGCTGATTTTATGAGGGGAGCCAACTTGTCTCCAAACGGGAAAACCATTCTGGTAATGGAGTCAACGGCACATAATGGGACGATTTCTCGCATAGTGCCTTTCCTTGACAGCGGTGCTGGTGTAACCCTCAACAGGGGAGATATCAATTATGTCGTTACGGAATACGGTTCGGCCTATGTACACGGGAGAAATATTCGAGAACGAGCAATGGATATCATTTCTATTGCGCATCCCAAATTCAGGCCAGAACTTATTGAAAAGGCTAAAGAACTCAATTTGATTTATAAGGATCAGGCGTTTATCCCCGGAAAAAGAGGAGAGTATCCTGAACATCTTGAAACCTATAGAGAGTGTGCAAACGGTTTTTTTCTGCGATTCAGACCCGTCAAAATTAACGACGATCCACTTATCAAGGATTTCTTTTACTCTCTGTCGGACAAAAGCTTTCAAAGACGCTTCATGTCATTGCGCAAAGATATGCCCCACTCACGCAGACAGGACTTTGTTGTTATAGACTACACAAAGGAGCTTACCATGCTTGCCTGTATAGAAGAAAAAGGTAAGGAATGGGTGGTGGGTATGGGTCAAATTATCAAAATCGCCGACAAACGAATAGGCGAGGTTGCCTTCGCAATCAGGGATGACTATCATAACATGGAAATTGCCACAGAAATGATTAAGTATCTAACCGAGATTGCAATCAGCGATGACATGGAAGGATTCAGAGCAGAGGTCCTTGTTGAAAATAAGGCGATGTTGAGAGTCTTTGAAAAGATGGCATTCGATTTGGAAAAAACCATGGAAGATGGTGTGTACGAAATAATTATGAGATTTGGTAACTGGAAAAATGAGTAATACTGTTAAGCACTTGTTTGAACCTGGATCCATTGCAATAATCGGTGCATCTCATGACCCGAAGAAAATTGGATATACCATTCTGAATAATCTACTCAGTGGTGGTTACAAAGGCCGTATATATCCGGTTAATCCGTCCGGAGGTGAAATTCTGGGGATCCCGGTTTACAAATCAGTAATGGATATTGACGATGAGATAGATGTGGCATCTCTGGCCATACCTGCAAAGTTTTGTGTGGATGCGGTCAAACAGTGTGCTGCAAAAAAGGTGAAACATCTACAGATCATCAGTTCCGGTTTTTCGGAGATTGGCAATCACAAGGATGAACGTGAGATTATACAAATTGCGAAATCATCAGGAATGAGAGTACTGGGACCAAACATTTTCGGTATGTACTCTGCGGAAGCATCCATGAATCTTACGTTTTCCGCAACCCCGATTAAACAGGGCGGGATAGCCATTCTTACACAAAGTGGAGCCCTTGGAATTGCAATGATTGGAAGAACCGCCGTAGATAATATGGGGCTCTCGGTAATTATATCTACTGGTAACAAGTGCGATCTGGACGAGGCGGATCTTCTTGAGTACCTTGTAGATCATGACCATACACGGGTTATCCTGATGTATATTGAAGGAATCAGGGATGGTGAAAAACTTCTTCCTGTTCTTAAAAAAACAACCCGAAAAAAACCCGTCATTGTAATAAAATCAGGACGGTCGGAGCGCGGTGCCATAGCAGCCGCTTCGCATACAGGTTCTCTTGCAGGACTGGATGCTATATTTGACTCTGTCATAAGGCAGTATGGGGCACTCCGGGCAAAAAATCTGGAAGAGGCGTTTCACTGGTGCCGGTTTCTCTCTTTCACTCCCGAACCATCAAATAAACGCACCGTCATTATTACAAACGGAGGAGGGATTGGTGTTCTCGCCACAGACGCTTGTGAAAGACACAATATTGAACTCTTCGACGATCAAAGCATCCTGAAGGAATATTTTCAAAAAGCCACTCCCTCCTTCGGTTCAACCAGAAATCCTGTGGATATCACAGGTGGTGCCCTGGCTGAGGACTACAAGGCCGCACTTACGGCACCGGTTGATTGTGATAGCATAGATTCCACGCTCACCCTGTATTGTGAGACGGCTGTATTTGATGTAGAGAACCTTATTCCCATGGTGCGTA
>SLQC01000289.1 GCA_007131625.1 Balneolales bacterium
CACGCACTTGTTGAAGAACTCTCCAATAAGGGTATCCGTGACAAGAGAGTTCTGAAAGCTTTTGAAGAAGTACCCAGACATAGGTTTATTGATACTGCTCTAAGTCAGCGTGCCTATGAAGACAGCGCCCTGCCAATCGAGATGGGCCAGACAATTTCGCAGCCTTTTACTGTTGCAAAACAAACGGAATTGCTGGAAGTGGAACCTGGTGAAAAAATTCTTGAAATCGGTACAGGTTCCGGATATCAGGCCGCCATTCTGTGCGCCATGGGCGCCAAAGTCTACAGCATCGAACGTCATCAGTTATTACATGACCGATCCCGGGATATCCTCTTCAAACTGGGTTATCGTCCGATGCTAAAATGCGGCGACGGAACGGAGGGTTGGTCCGCATATGCTCCCTATTCCGGGGTCGTGGTGACAGCCGGAGCCCCGGTTATTCCAGAGACGCTCAAATCACAACTGGAAATTGGCGGTCGTCTGGTCGTCCCTGTCGGGGATGAGGAAAAACAGGCGATGTACCGCATAACCTGTCATGGTAAGGATAATTTCGAAGAAGAAACTTTCTCCATTTTTAAATTTGTTCCGCTCATCGGCAAACAGGGCTGGAGTCAATAGTTCATCAACGTATCTTCCATTATTTGAAAACCCTGATCACAAAGCGCATTTTCAAACGTCGCATTATCCTGCCTGCCATTGGAATCACCCTGTTTTTCGTTGCCCTGATAGTTTTGCGGAACGAGATACAGCAGTTCAGCTGGAGTACCTTTCGCGAGCACGTCAGGTTGATACCCGAGCATCAACTTTTTCTGGCTTTCGGTGTCACAATTGCCAGCTATCTCATTCTCACTTTTTACGACAAAATTGCCCTTGTGAATCTTGGCATCCGGCTGTCCTGGCATAAAATTGCCAAAGCTTCGTTCCTGGGTTTTGCATTCAGCCACAACATCACTCCATCCCTGCTTGTCGGTGGGACAATTCGCTACCGGATCTACTCCTCATTGGGAATCAGCGGATTCAACGTCACTAAAGTCGTTGGATTTTGTGCTCTCACATTATGGGTGGGTTTCATGACTCTCGGAGGCGTGATTTTTGCCGGAACGTCGGTGCGTCTGCCGGATAATATTGACTGGCCTCTGCCCAATCTGCAGTATGTCGGATGGATTTTCATAGTCGCCATTGTCATTTATCTGATACTCTGCAGAACCATCCGGGCTACCATCGCTTTTCGCGGCAAGTTATTTTCCCTTCCAAAATTACCCATAGCGGTTGGACAGATAATGGTTTCCTCCCTGGATTTAATCGCATCGTCCCTGATTCTATATCTTCTTTTGCCACCGATTGAAGAGCTTTCATATCCCCTTTTCCTTGCAATCTATCTGATCGGATTCATGGGAGGAATTATCAGCCAGGTCCCTGGCGGACTCGGTGTCATTGAGACCATCCTGGTTCTGATGCTCGGATCGTTTATCGAATCTACCCAGATTTTGAGTGCTGTTCTGGTGTACCGGCTGTTTTATTTCATTATACCACTTATGACCGCGGCTGTTATTCTGGCCATACATGAGATCCGGCAAAGGCGGAAAAACCAACAGGTTTCGGGAGGAGCGTATCCTTAACGCTGCAACCGTTCATACTCGGAAATACGGCTATCGTCGATGGTTGTGAGTAAATTATAGGCTTCCAGGCGTCGTTCGGTATCCGCATCCATAAATATTGCCCGGAATTCTCTGTGTTTGGCGGCAAACAGCAGATCAAAAACATAGCGTCCGGTAGTGCGGCGTTGTGATTGATGGATCATCTCAAATGCTTCCAGAATATTGTCCCGTGACTGGTCGGGTTGACTGGTGAACAAATCCAGTCCGAACCGATGGTAGCGGTAGAGTGCAATGCGGTAATCCTCGTAATTGGGATTTAGCAGCTGTGAAATCAGATCACTTCTGCTCCTACGCGACCCGCTGCTTGTCCACCCGGATCCAGCAGATTGACCCAGTTCAGCTATTTGCTGCGCACTTTGGAAAAAATCATCGCCCCCTTTTTCCGAGTAGGTATCATAGTCGAATCCGAGAATGATGTAGGCATAAAAATCAAGTACTGAAGCGATATCATGATACTGATAGGTATCAAACAGCAGGTTCTGGCTTCTGCTGAAACTGAAATCCCAGTTGTCGTTAATAATCATAACCGGAGAGACCTGCATCGTGTTGTAAATAGGCCGTTCGGTGGAAATGATCATAGTTGCACTAAAATTTCGATCATCAACCGAGTTTATAACAATCTGAAAATTCACATGAATATGCTCTACTTCCAGAAACCGGTCGTCGGTCCAACTGTTTGTCTCCAGGTATTCTTTGATCAACGGACCGAACTCATCGAGATACTCATAGTCGGTCGTGCTGATCTGGCTGGTATTTACATCCACGGATACTCTGAATACCTGATTCGCAAGGGAAGTCAGTGGAGCGGCTGCCAGAAGGAAAAGTATAAAAGCGGAAATCGTCAGGCGCATCGACTTGTCGTCATTATGTGATCTCATATGTAAGGAATCCAACTTGGGATGATCCATCTGATGCATCTGATACATCTGATACATCTTTGGAAGATAACGACAATATAACGTCGATGTGATATAAAACGCATAGTAGACCTTGAAATAATTACGGCCATTATGCCGGCAGGATTTTCAGGGACATCCGGTTACAATATTCAGCTGAGAGGTGCTGTATGATGCGGATATCAAGTTTGAGACACGTAACCGTCGTTTTGTGTTTATGGGCGGCGCTTTCAGGGTTGTCATCCCAGACGATGGCACAGTGGACTATGGGTGGCCGGGCGGTGGCAATGGCGAAAGCCGGAACCGCATTGCCGTCGGACAACTGGGCTGTTTTTCACAATCCGGCGTTAATAGATGTTGAAGAACGGCATTTCGGACTGTTTGCCATCCGGTATTACGGACTCCGGGAACTGGAAGATCATGCAGCAGTCATCACTTTTCCGGGCAGTTTTTCATTTCGTGGAGACGAGATGTCGTTCGGAGTTGCGGCAGGAATACATAGTTACGGTTTTAAATTATTCAGGGAGACACAGATTCGTGGTGGTTGGTCAATCCGCCGAAAACGGTTGCGCTTCGGGATGGTGATGAACTATGTCCATCTGCAAATTTCCGGATACGGATCGACCGGCTTACCAGCAGTTGATACCGGTCTCGCCGTAGAACTGATTCGTGGATTCCGGGTTGGGTATCGGGTCGCCAATCTGTTTCTCGGGGGGAGTGGATACGGGGAAATTGACCGGTATCCGGCTGAAATGGCTATAGGTTTGTCATGGAATGGCATGCCCCGGCTTTTGATGACATCAGAACTGGTGAAAGATGTACTGTATCCGGTTTCATTTCGGACCGCTATGGAATGGGAAGGAGTGGCGGGAATCTTTTTCAGGGGGGGATGGACTACCGCGCCACTCACCTGGTCGACCGGCGCCGGATTTCAACTGTCACGGGTAACAGCCAATATTGCCGTTCAAAAACATCCGGTACTGGGGCTGAGTCCGGGTATTGATTTCTCTTTCACATTTTGATAGCCGGATTTATCCCTATGATGGTACAGGTACAACATATCCGGAACTATCTGAATTGTTGGATCTATCGGAATTGTCGGAGCAACCGAAATTACCGGATCTATCGGATTTGCCGGAGCTATCGGAAATGTCGGAACAAACAGATTTGTCAGAGCAATCGCAATTATCGGAGAAGCCAGAATATCCGACACCAACAAAGCGAAAGAGTGAGACTCCGATCATTCCGTGACATATTTTGTATATTTCACACTCACTACATGCGGCACATCTCGTATTTGCTATATGTTATCTGTTTCAGCATTGTAAATTTCTTTGGCATAATCGATCCGGTTCAGAGCCGGCACAGTGCGAATTCGGGTGATGATTTGCCGCAGATGATCCTGCAACTGACGGAGGGTTTGGATCCCGGTGATTTTGAGAACGAAACGGCAATTGAAGAATATATAATGGAGTTGCTGGAGTCATTTCCGATTGATTTGAATCGGGCAACCCCCGACGCACTTCGACAGATACCCGGAATTACCGCACAAATCGTCACAGCGATAAATGAGCACCGTCAGGAACAAAAATTTACAAGCGTCGATGACCTGCTGCTGGTTTACGGCATCGGCCCTGCCACACTGCGCCGGCTTCGACCCTGGGTAACCGTTGAATATCAGCGACGGCTACCCTCACGACTAGCCAATCACGTATCCGTTCAGCAGTTGTTCCGGTTGCAATATTCACTTCCTGTTGCCGAGGGATATCGGAGTAATTCCGGTGAACGGTCTCATTATACAGGATCACCTGCCCGTATTTATCACAGACACTCGGTTACGGGAGAACGGTTTTCCGGAAATATAACCCAGGTTAAACTTCCCGGTGAACCCCTGAATCATTCGCTCGGATTTGATTTCACCTCGGCTCACGCAACCATAGAGAAGATCGGGCCATTACAACGTTTGGTAATAGGTGATTACTCACTTCGTTTCGGACAGGGACTGGTCCTTTGGAGTTCCCCTTCTTTCGGCAAAGGTGGAACCGCCCATACAGCACCATACAGGCACGGACCGGGGATCACCCCTTACCGCTCTTCCAGTCAAATTCGTTTTCTGAGGGGATTCGCATCAAAGATCGCCTCTCCCGTCCCCTGGTTGCACCGGTTTCAGGAATCCAAAGTAATCTTCTCCGCATTTTATTCGAACCGCCTTAGGTCAGCTGTCGAAACGCGTGGAGACACCATAAGACCGCCATCCTCAAGTCCTTACCACCGCACAGAAACAGAGTTGGACCGTCGCTATAATACTGTAGAGATGATACATGGTGGTAATTTCGTCTTAACTAATACATACGGTAATCTCGGATTTACGTTCTATGACTATCAAACAGACAGGCCTGTATTACCAGCACATTCATCACCGCTGCAAGGCCAAAAAAACCGGGTGATAGGAGCCGACATTCTGGTTCAGATCGGAAACTTCAGAGTTTTTGGAGAATATGCGGTTCGCCGCCCGACTTATTCCGGATCTATTGCGTCAAACGACATGGCCGATCCGGTCAGTCATTCTGATCCTGCAAGTCCTGTTCATACAGCCGCTACCCCCGGTAACAGGAATGCCTGGATAGCCGGGATTATGGGTGGATATTCTGATACCTTTGACTGGGTTTTTTCCAGTCGTAATTACCGATCGGGCTACTGGTCTGAACTCGGTAGCGGATTTGGGGAAGGTACCGGCGTACCGGTAAATCAATCGGGCTGGTATTTCGGTTTTCGCATACGCCCGTCTTCTGTCGTCGGCATCTCAGGTTATGTTGACCGTTTCCGATTTCCCAGGCCACGCAGAGGAATGACACGGCCATCGGAGGGTTGGGAACCTGCGATACAATTACGATACCGCTATAACTCATACCTCGTCTTTCGGGTCCGGATAAGATATAAAGAGCGCACGGCAGAACTTGAACGTCATGATGCTTACCTCAGAACTTACCGTGTTACTGATGCAGAAAGCAGATTCTCAGGCCGGTTCAGGGTGACCTGGCAGTTCAGCCCAAAGCTGGTATGGCAATCGCAAATCGACCTGATACAGTCTGGCTTGCAATCAGAACTGATGCAAAAAGGATTGGCTCTTAGCCAGGTTATTCGCTGGCAGACATCCCGCGTATTGCGTTTTGATATGAACATGTCGGTTTTTGATACCGACGATTTTACATCCCGTATCTATCTGTTTGAGTACGATCTCACCTATGCCATGTCGTCTTCCATGTTGTACGGACTCGGGCAGCGATCATACATAGTCATGCGCTATCAACCTTCGGATTGGATTCTGTTGGAAGCGAAAGCGGGCCGGACTCGTTATTTTGACCGTCCAGCCATCGGATCCGGACACGATATGACAATTGGTCCGTCGAGAACGGTATTGGGCATGCAAATACGACTGATGTACTGAATCTTGAGGATTGTCCGGTGCACAGGGAAGACCGTATCAAAAACCCGAATATCAACGCTCGATGCTTCTGGCAAACCATTTCGAATGTGCGTCACCGGATTAAACGGATTGGGGTAATTTTTGTCAAGCTGAAAAACGAATGGGATAGGTCCTTTTATAGGCGTGGTCATGATTTTCAAATGCAAGCCTTACGCCGTGTTGCTCAAACAGAGTGATCCAGTGATCTTTAATGTTCCGGGCGGGTTGACCACCACCACGAACGGATGGCCATATAATAAGTAAAACACCATTTATTAAAAGATCAAAAAATAAAGAAGTTAACTCTGCACAGACCATAAATGCCATACTCATGAAACTCCGGTTCTCTCCTTTTCTACAAAAACCGCAGGTACCTCAACCAAAAAGGTGTGTTTCAATTGTTCAATTTCAAGAGCTACCCTTTTTTTACCACGCCAGTTAACCCACCTGCCCTTATTTCCCTTCAATGGGCCATTCACAATCCGTACCGGTTCGCCTTTTGAGAATTTTTTTTCCTTGACCTCAAATGCATCCGGGCCGATAAGTATTTTGCGGATCATTTCCATCTGATCTTCCCTGATGGGTGCCGGTTCACCGTTAAACTGGACCGATGTTACAACTCCCTCGATCTGAACGGCCTGGTACAAATCATTTTTTTTAACACAAATAAATACATAGCTGTTAAACAGAGGAACTTCGACCTTTTTCTTCCGATCACTCCACTGCCTTACAACCGTATGCAACGGTAACAAAGCGTCAAATCCGGCTTTCTTTAACTTATCGAACACTTTTTTTTCAAATCTGGGTCGGGTATAGAGCGCGAACCAATTGGTTTTCATCAATTTAAGTATTGTTGATTTATTAGGACAGATGGAGCATCCGATGGTTTAGTCATACACCTGTGTGCCTGCGACCGCTGTCTCGAGTGTTTCATCAGGGTTTCATCAGGCGTCTATCCATTTGATGTTTTCTTCAAATTCACATAGTTATAAACTATTAAATTTATCAATAAAATTACTGATATGAAACAGAATCGACTGGAACAAGCACACCATGCCCGAACAGCCGGAGTGATATTTCTACACGAAAAAACCATCCTCCTCACACCGAATTGTGTATGATATGATGTCATTACAAAAGTTTGATTCCTTCAACAAGTCAGAATCGGTCACATTGAGCATTTACGGTATAGTCTACGCTTGTGCGTCAAAGAGGATTGTCATGAATGTTTCATCTTGACGGCTGGTGCCGTATCTTTTGCAGATTCGACAAACAAATCTTACAACATTACGTTTTATCAGATTTTTTCACTTTATGGGCAAAAGAACCCTTGTTACATCCGCACTACCTTATGCAAACGGCCCAATTCATCTGGGCCATCTTGCCGGAGCCTATCTCCCCGCAGACTTTTATGTTCGATACAAACGAATGCGCAGCGAAGATGTCATATTTATTTGCGGATCTGATGAACATGGTGTCCCCATCACCATTGCCGCCGATAAAGAGGGAATCAATCCGCAAGAAATCGTCGACCGGTTTCACGAATTGAACAAAAAAACGTTTGAAGAATTTGGTATCTCTTTTGACTATTTCGGACGAACAAGTTCCCCTGAGCATCACAAAACGTCTCAGGACTTTTTCAAGGTATTGAATGACAAAGGGGTCTTCAAAAAAAAAGCTGAAACACAGTTATATGACGTGAAAGCCGGAATGTTCCTGCCGGACCGGTATGTGAAGGGGACTTGTCCACACTGCAGTTATGCCGAAGCTTTTGGTGACCAGTGTGAAAAATGCGGCACCTCCCTCTCACCATCCGACCTCATCGAACCACGGAGCATGGTGACCGGTGAAAAACCGATCTACAGGGAAACCGAACAATGGTTTCTTCCGCTCGGCGATTTCCAGGAAAAACTGCAAACCTGGCTCGATACAACTGAAAACTGGAAACCCAATGTCGTGGGCCAGGTCAAAAGCTGGCTTACACTAGGACTTGGCGACCGGGCGGTAACAAGAGACCTCACCTGGGGTGTACCGGTCCCGCTGGAAAACACCGAAGGAAAGGTTCTCTACGTTTGGTTTGACGCACCGATCGGATACATCTCGGCCACCAAGGAGTGGGCGCAGCTAAAAGGGGATCCCGATCTTTGGCAGAAATATTGGCGCGACGAGGAATCCGACCTCATCCATTTTATCGGAAAAGACAATATTGTTTTTCACTGTATCATGTTCCCCGTCGTGCTGATGTCATACGGCGGATATGTACTGCCGAAGAATGTCCCGGCCAACGAATTCCTTAATCTGGAGGGTCATAAACTCTCCACATCCCGGGGCTGGGCAGTCTGGCTGCATGAATACCTGGAAGAATTTGAACCCGATCTGCTTCGTTATGTTCTGGGTACTGGCTTGCCTGAAACCAAGGACGCCGATTTTTCATGGAAATATTTTCAGGACCATGTCAACGGTGAGCTGGCCGACATCCTTGGCAATTTCGTTTACCGCACGATTTCATTCACACATCGCTATTACGACGGGAAAGTCCCCGCAGCTTCTGACTTCACCGACCAGGACCGCAAAGTTCTGGGTGAAATCACGCGGCTGAAAAATGAGGTGGAATCCTGCTATGAAAAATTCCTGTTTCGAGAAGCCATTCAGAAAAGCATGAGCCTCGCACGTGCCGGCAACAAATATTTCACGGAAATGGAGCCCTGGCATCTGCGTAAAAGTGACGTCAGCCGGTGCGGTACCGTTCTGAATACCTGCTGCCAGATTACTGCAGCGTTATCCATTTTATTTGATCCGATCACACCGGACGCCTGCAAGAAGCTTCGTTCGTATCTGCATATTGAAAAAGCCGGATGGCAGGATATCAATGAACAGACACTGGCGCCCGGACATTCGGTCGAAAAGGGTGAAATTCTTTTTGTGAAACTGGATGATGAGGTTATCGAAGCCCAACGCAATAAACTGGAAGAACAGAGCCGGCAGCAGGAAGAGGTAACGCAGCAACCCGATCCGATCAAAAATACGATTACCTTCGAAGATTTCAACAAGCTTGATCTTCGAGTGGGCGAGATCCTGTCTGCCGAGCCAATCCCCAAATCCGATAAACTTATCAAAGTCACCGTCGATATCGGTGTCGAAAAGCGTACTATAATGGCAGGAATTGCCAAGCATATAAATCCCAAAGAACTTTCGGGTAAAAAGGTCACTGTAGTAGCTAATTTAAAACCCCGTAAAATGATGGGGATTCCGAGCGAAGGAATGATTCTGATGGCGGAAACGCCCGACGGTCAACTGAAATTCCTTTCAGCTGATGCAGTAAACGGTAGCGTGATAACTTGAACCAATCGTCTATTTGACACAGCAGGAGTAACGAAAATTGTATCGTAACGGAGACCGGCTTGCCGGCAGCATCATACAGAACTCCCCGGCCTGGGGTGCACGACAAGAATCTGAATATTGTCTGTTTCGCCTATATTGTCCAAAAGCAGACTGCATCGAGCTGGTCCTTTTCGACTATTACGAACAAGATAATGGCGTACATCACTCCATGGAGCCACTGGGCGACGGGAGTTGGCATCTGAAACTTCCCGGCCGGCATACCGGTAAATATTATGCTTTCAAGGTGAAGCTTCCGGATGACGAAGAATTACTGCATACCACGGAGTTGCTGGCCGATCCCTGGTCGAGGCATGTGACTACTACAAATTATTACCGACAACGGGCTCGAAG
>SLQC01000346.1 GCA_007131625.1 Balneolales bacterium
GTGTCATACTTCAGCGATCGCGTTTCTGCTTTTTTTGCATCTTTCGAGATCTGTTTGAGTTAAAAGACGGACGTCCGGATGTCGGGCTTTTGACGGCACTGGTGATCGGCAGTATAGGCTATTTGGTTCTGTTCGGAAACTGGATACCTGACCCGTCAACAGGGTATTTGCCACAGGATGCGTATATCGGTCCGGTCAGTTGGCACTTGCCGGCAGGCGGGTTGTTGTTTGGCTGGGGTATGGCGCTTTCCGGCTCATGTATCAGTGCCCATTTGTATCGATTGGGAGAGGGATCGCTTGAAGCGCCATTCGCACTGGCCGGAACTGTTGCCGGTTTTATGCTGGGCTTCGAGACCTGGAATTCGTTGTATGTCGCCACGATTTCCTCATCATCGGTTATATGGCTGCCGGAACTGGGCGGATATACTCTATGGGCGATTATACAAATTGCGGTGCTTTTGGGTCTGATGGCTTGGTTATTGATTCGATTCGGCGGTAACGGGAGTAATTATAGCTCCGTTAATCCGTCGTTTTTTTCAATTTGGCAACGCATTTTTGTCCATCGCTGGCCAACCTGGGTCGGAGGTATTGGCGTAGGTATGTTGTCGTTTTTTACCTATTTAAGAGTTGAACCTCTCGGTGTCACTGCTGAAATCGGCCGATATTCCAGGGAACTTGGCACCAATCTGAATGTCATTCCTGCGAGACTGGAGGGGCTCGACGGGTTGGCCGGTTGCAGCACTGCGGTATCATCGAACCTGCTGACAACCAACGGGATTTTTGTTCTGGTGCTTATAGCCGGATCATTATTTACGGCATTGCTTTCGGATCATTTCCGATTCCGTATCCCATCCCTTCTCAAAGCTGTGAAAAGTATTCTGGGAGGTATTCTTCTGGGCTTTGGGGCGATGATCTCATTGGGATGCACAATTGGTACCACCCTGTCGGGAATATCTGCATTTGCAGTCTCGGGATGGGTCTTTACAGTCGCGATGGTAGTGGGGGTTCTGTCAGGAATACATTGGGGATGGCGCAACTAAAGAGACAAACAGAAAGTCACAAATTGCAAAAGGTAAATAGTGCTTTTTTATATATAACATATTGAAATATATGTACTTAATTTTACAATAAGAATTAGAATTCTATTTTTTAGGATATTTCAGTATACAAGAAAATCGATGATGTTTTGAAAATAAATTTCGACCATGTGCTATTCAACCGTCAGACTCGTACGCTGACGCTGTTTTTTTAAATCAGCTGAACTGATAACCAGTTAAAACCGATCCGGCCTGAAATCCTGAATTTCAAAGCTTCTTTGACCAGTGCTGCTAACTTGCATTCCGCAGCTGATTCGCTCCGTACGGATGATCCGGTGTCTCCGGTTTCTGTGTCTTGTTCTGCAGATCAGATAATTTCTATGTCTCCTGCTAAGTTAATCCGTTTTTCAGATCCGGTATACCCGACACCCCCTGCAAATTTGATCCATTCTGCAGATCCGGTATGCCCGGAACTCCAGGCTTACAGGGGCCGACTCTTCGCCTGTTTCCGTTTATTCCTCATATTGTTACTTTTTTCTCCTGTGGTTAAACCCCGGCAATTTGGTAGGACAGCGGCTCTCCAAAGAGGAACAAGAAATTGCCCGCTGCGTAGAGGAGCATACCGGAGAAGCCATCGACCTCTTGGAGCGGACCGTTAATGTGAACAGTGGGACTTTGAATTTGGAGGGGGTACACCGGCTGGCTGGAATGATGCGTCCGGAGTCCTGCGTTGATCAACATCTGATCTGTTAAATTAATAACTTCATTCAGATTGGAAAAAGCATCCAATTTGTCCAACTGAGAAAACAGCAGCGTAAACTACATAAATTTTGCAGCAATGATAAGATCAACACATACTGGTTTGTGCTCTTACCTGGCGGTCAGAAAGTGGATGAGCTCTGAGTGAAAGCGTTCGGGAGTTTCAAAGTGGGGATTATGACCAACATTTTCGAACAGTAGCAGTTCCGCATCCGGAATCGCTTCAGCGGTTTGACGAGCCAGAGCGGCGAAGTCGGGTCCGTCTTCCTTGCCGGAAAGGATCAAGGTTTTGGGCTGAATATAGGGAAATTCATACACAACAGGCTGTGAATATACCATTTGACGGTTCAAAGCCCGGACCCTGGCCAGTCGGGGCAATTCAGGACTGAGAGTCCAACCGTAATGAATACGGATATACTTCTCATATTCCTGCTTCCACTCCACATAATAGCGTTCCTGCCCCCTGCGAATATCCTCATAGCTCCGGTTCAATTCGGACTCATAGATCTCATCCGTACTGCGCCAGGGTCTCGAGAGCCGAAAGTCGTGTTTGCCGATCATATTCACCAGCACAAGATGAGTGGTCGTTTCCGGATAAGAGAAGGCGAATCGGGTGGCCAGCATTCCTCCCATGGAATGTCCCACGATTGCCGCCTCCTCCACACCCAGTTCATCCAGCAGTTTTTTTGTATTGCCTGCTTTTTTCTGAAAACTGTAGGCAATGATCGGTTTCGATGATCGACCGAAACCGATCTGATCCGGCACAATAACCCGGAATCCTGCACGGGTCAATGCCTCAATCGTCCCGGCCCAGTACTCACCGAAAAAATTCAATCCATGCATCAACACAACTGCTTGACCGTTCGCCGGATCTTCGGGCGGTACATCCATATACGCCATCCGGACATCCTTGCCCTGGACGGATAAGTTCATATAGGATACCGGGTGCGGATATTCGATCTCCTCGAGTCCAATACTTACAGGTCCCCAGCCGTCTGGTGCCTGGGCTAGACTCTGAAATGGGATCATAAAAAAAATCAAAGCTGCACCCGCCGGGAACCAAAAATACCGGAAAATATTGATATTCAAAACAATCATAGTATGTATTGTCATAACAACTGCCTGAAAAGTACAATGTCATTTATTACAGAAGTAAAAAATGCCTTACGTACTGGCAGCTTGTGATATTGTTTATCAAAAGCTGGACTCTAAGCCGGGACCGGATCAGCCAGAAAAGGAACATGCTGACACATAACCGGGTTTTCCTCTAACGGTCATCTTTTTTAAATGCTTCTAATAAAGCCATCATATGTTCCACTTTTTCAGGGTTCACATCACTCAGGTTCTGTGTTTCCCTGAAATCGTTTTCCAGATCGTACAATTCGACATCGTTGTTATTCCTGTGCACCAGCAATTTCCAGCGACCGTCCCTGACGGCATAATTCCGATTCGTTTTCCAATACATCGGCCGTGTGCCCTCAACCGGCTGTTCGCCGGTCAGCATGGGCCAGATATTGCGTCCATCCAAATCCGTTCGTAATTCTTGAGTGCAATTTGTTATAGCGCATATTGTGGGCAGCCAGTCTGATACATGAATTGGGAAATCAATTATTCCCTGCTCCAGTTGTCCCGGCCAGTTTAAAAAGGCAGGTACCCGTATCCCCCCTTCATACAGTTCGGTCTTCCATCCCCGTAAAGGAAAATTGTTACCCAATACAACATGTGGTTTATCCGCATACCGGCCTTCGTATTCCGTCTCACTGTGCCAGCTCATTTGTCCGCCATTATCACTGATAAATATGATTAGCGTATTTTCGCGTTGTCCGGTCCTGTCAATTGCATCAATAATTTCTCCAATGCCATCATCCATATGAGTGACACTGGACGCAAACAACTTTCGGGAAGGGTGCATCATAGGATAGTCATCATAAACCGATAACCACTCTTCGGGTTCATCCAGGGGAAAATGTGGAACGTGATGAGCTACATAGAGGAAAAACGGCTCATCCCGCTCCTCTTCAATGATCCGGACAGCCTCGGCAGTTATGAGATCGGTAACATGAGATCCGCTTTCATCCAGGTATTCATCGTTGCGGTGCCATGACTGCCGTCCTGTCAATTCTGTTTCTGTCTTATATTCATGGGTATAAGGGTCAATCTGACCATCAAAATATCCGTAAGATGACTGAAATCCATACTTCAACGGAGTATATGGTGGAGAGCCCATGTGCCATTTCCCATCAATTGCAGTGAAATAACCGTCTTCGGCAAGAATGGAAGCCAAAGTGGGATCGCCCATGTCAATTACCTCACCATAGGCGGGTCCTAATACTCCATATCTGCTTGGATAAAGTCCTGTTAGAAGACTCACCCGGGTGGGTGTGCAAGTTGGCATCACATAATGCTGATTTAGAATAGTTCCTGAATTTGCCAATTCATCAATATTGGGTGTTTTGACTTCCGAACCATGATAACCGACATCAGCCCATCCCAAATCATCCGGTAATAATATCAAAATATTGGGTTTGTCCGGTGAGCTGGCTGTTATCGGTCTTTCCTCCTTACAACCAAAAGGAAATGTCATTAAACCGGCCATGGAAAGCCCTAATAGTTTTTGTTTATTTAAATTCATACGGGACATACTCATTTTTAGTTGATTTTTTACGAATTAAAGAGGTTTATTACTGGAGTTTATTGTGTATGAGAACTAACGTTTCAAACCTGAATTTTTGAATCAATTAAATACCATGTGCTGTGTGTTTCACTAAATTGTGATTTTTTTTCATTAAGGTAAAATAAAAGATTTATATTCAAATATGGTCAGTCAATTTTAAGGTAAGCTGAACGCTAACCGTGGAGCAGCAACATGAACAGCAGCTCAAGGAAGGGTACCGGATCTGACTATCTGAAATTTCAGACAATTATTTTTAATGCAACCTCGTAGTTTCAAACGGTATCTGATAAATTCTGTATTATCCTTGTTAATCCTCCTAATTTCTAACTAATTTCTAATCCTCCTAATTTCTTTTATCAGATGCTAATGGCACGAAAACCCAATTTATTAGCGCACTGGTCGGCGGAGTTGGAACCGCTGGAATCAAAAGCAACGTCGATGAGCAGGCTCATATTTCAAACTTTCAGGGTTACATACCGAATATTGTTTCTGGTATGGCTGTTAATTTGGCCGGCCACCCATTTGCTATTAAGTGCAACGGGGTTCGGAGAGGTATCGGCGAAACCTCGGTTGATGGAAAGTGAAGACGTCATTACGGTCGCAAATGGGACCTGGGAGGTACAGTGGGTACGCGCCGGGAACGGCACCCCATCGATGATTCGCTCCGATGAACGACGCTTCGATCTGGACGATACTTTTTCGCCTATTTACGCCGAAGTTTGGGAAACCAGTGATTCGGCGCCGTTTTCAGATCGTCTCGACGGAACAGCCCTGCAAGCGAGTGCCACTGTGGTCGATTGGAAAACGGAGCAGACTGACGGTACGGTAACAGTTCGTGCATTGGGCGCGATGGTATGGCCGTCGGAGTCGATGGAGGACCGCCTGGAGTGGATGGTGGCCTGGCAGTTTGAAGAAGGCCGGCCCGGCATGGAAGTCTCCTGGGATCTGCACATTTCAGGGGAGTGGCAAGACCGGGTCGTGCGCGAATTGAGCTGGCAACTGCCCCTTGGATTGGAGCATCGCAAACGTGTGGCGCAGGGAGGTGAGCAGGGCGTTCACTGGGACACTCGCTACTATTACAATTTTATAATCGGACCTGACAACCGGCTTATGCCCCATCCGGAGGTCAATATCTGGCGGCATTTTGCCGTCGAACAGGAATCGCCGGAGACGTTTCGCACCTGGCGTGCGGAAGGAAGTACCACTGCGCCATTGATTATGGAACGGGGCGAAAGTGCGGCAGGCTGGGTCGGCATCTACGACCAACAAGGCGGTTTTTTTGCCGCCAGCCGTGAGCTCGCCGTTCGTGCTCCTTCAGCAATGCGGGTGGATGCGAAGGGAGCCGGGCTGTTGCGT
Source organism: Balneolales bacterium (assembly GCA_007131625.1). Classification (GTDB taxonomy): domain Bacteria; phylum Bacteroidota; class Rhodothermia; order Balneolales; family Natronogracilivirgulaceae; genus SLQC01. The sequence continues at coordinate 5,827 of SLQC01000346.1, forward strand.
ATGCAAGCCGTACCCCCCACAACTCCGGCCATTTCACCCCATTCACCGGACTTTGACCGGCAGGTATTGGGCTCGCATCTATTCCATATGATTCCCTTCCAGGGGGAATGGGATCTGGACAAGAAGAGTGCAACACTACGCGACTTGTGGGAGGTCGATCGTCTGGGAAGTGATCCGGTTGATGAACGGACCGCACCTGTCGAAGAATGGTTGCGCACGGAGGGGGACCCGAGTCGTCCTGTCTTTCCGGTTACCGGCGGAGTGCCCCTGCCTCGCGGGCAGGCTCATCCGGACATGGGATTCCGTATTTTTCACGATCAACAGGAATTGCCTGTTCAGTGGCAGCCACTTGCTTATTGGCCGGACGGCAGTGTGAAATGGGCGCTGCTGATCTTCCCTCTGGATCCGGACGCGCTGCGGGCACCCGGCCGTGGGGAAGAGCACTCTTTTGATGTTGAGGTAACACTGCGTGATGGCAGCAGCCTGCCGGTACAGGTGCACTATGGCGCAGAAGTGGAGCCTGCAACAGTCCACAACGAAGTAATGGCAACCGGGAATGATGCAGAGATTCGTCTGGAAAACCACTCCCTCAGGATGGTTCTGCAACCGGGTACGCATTGGTTGCGGGATCTGCAACGTAGCGGCCGGCAACTGATAGAACCCTCCGGACAACCGTCGGCGTTTGTAGATTACCTTGATCTGAGTGAGCCCTATCGCCCTCTCGATGCACATGCCCAGGGAGAGCGCCTTCCAGGCCCGCTCGAAGTCACGGACATGAGACTGGAAGAAGCGGGACCGATCCGGTCGGTCGTGCGGCTGTCAGGACACACGGTAGGGGAGGAACCTGTCAAGGTGATCATACGTATCGAAACTTATGCCGGAAGTGAATGGGCCCGGATATGGAAAACGGTTGAATTTCTCGATGCCGACCCCCGGCAACGAATGGTATCCGCTATGGGATTATCCCTGCCGCTTCGTCTCAACTCCGATGAACTGCGCTTGTTCACAGAGTCAGGAGATGACGGGCACGGGCAATTGGCGCAAGGCAGCCAGTTTCAGTTTAGCCCCCGCGGATATCGCTGGGCAACCACCGATGACAATGGTACTACAAAAACCACCGCAACCGGAAACCGTGCCCAGGGCTGGATGAGCATGAGCGACCGGCAAGACGGTGTTTCGGTTATCCAGCGTTATTTCTGGGAGCAAGCCCCGCGTGAAAATCGCGGCGAACGAACACCTCATCCCCGCTTGACCGCCTATTTCTGGTCCGATGCGGCTCCCGTGATGGATGTGCGCAGATACTCGGATTTCCCCCATCGGTCACAGGGCGAATCCGTGCCCAATGACTACAACTATTGGGTTTATGGCCGAGACGGGGACGATCGCCGGAACTACTATGAATCAGATCCTTTCAAGGGCATATCCAAAACCTTTGAAACACTCTGGGGTTTTCACGAACCGGATATCGACCCGGTGGAGATGCAGAGTATTGCGGCTGATTTTCACAGTCGACCGCTGATATATGCCGGAGAAAAGAGCTATCGTTCGCTGGGGATTGCTTTGCCCTGGGGTGATCCGAATGAATTTCCCGATATCACCCGCAACTACGACAACATGATAGACTTTTGGCTGTTTAACCAGCGGTTCTGGAACTGGTACAGCCCGTGGCAACACGGTGACACAGCCTATGGCTTTCACAGCGGATATGGCTATTTAGTGCCTGCGGAGGAACTTCGAAAGCTGATGGCACTTCCTGAAGATCAGCGTTTTCAGACTACGGCTGTCAACCGTATTCGTGACTACTACCCCAATAATGACTGGACGTTCGACAACGGGCGATGGGGGTGGAGTATGACAGAAAAGCTTCAGGGTCAATTCTGGCAGATGCAATATCTGCGTACAGGCCGGCGCGATGTGTTTTTCCAGGCGGAGGCCTATGCTGCCAACGCACGCGATGTGGTGATCCGTCACCACGGACGATGGTTTGGCCGGGGCACTCGCCATGGTGTCCAGCATTGGAGTTGCGGCAATCACGAAGAGCGGCAGACCGTGCATTTGGAATGGCGGTTTCATCATTACCTGACCGGTGACGCACGAAGTGCCGATGTGAGTGACCGGCTGACAGAGGAATACTACCTTGCCAACGTCATCAGAGGTATCGCCAGCCCCAGCGGTCGACTCCCCGGACTGTTGATGCACTGGGAAAGAACCGGTGACGAACGAACTCGCAGTGCACTGGAAAGCTATTTACGTGCTATGATTGTACCCCGGGGGATCCAGTTTCCGGCCGTGGATATGCGAACCGGTGAGAAGGTTGATGACGGACCGGTTAATAACGAGCGCATGTTCTTTCACACCTTCGGAGCCATGCACGCTGTCCTGGAGTATTGGTATCTGACCGACGACGAGAATCTGAAAGCAGATCTCAAACAGGGGCTTTTGGGCATGGCCCATCACTTTGTCGATACCAATACTTTGTATGCCGGTGGTAAAGTTATCGGTTTCGGAGCAAAACATTCGGGGGAACCGGGAAAATTTCTGACAGCATTGGACAATTACCTGGAGGCCAACAACCGCTGGCGAAATATCTTCCAGACGGTGACTTCCAACCCGGATCATTGGAGCGGGCCCACATCCATTTTACAAGGGGCTGCTACCGGATCATGGTCACGTATCAACAAAGTTCCCTACTGGACCTCGGTTTGGGATGAATTGGGGGTTCCGAAGAAACCCAATGAGAGGCAGCGCGCCGAAATGGAAGAAAAGGAACAGTACGGTGAGCCTCGCGAGATCCCTCGCCTGCAGTGGCAGGATGCTTATGATGCCCCCGAATTCGACCATTATTTTAATCGATGGCGTCCCTGGAGCGAAACATATGATCATCCCGCTTCGCAAGTCCCGCTTTCCGGTTTTTGAATATGAAATGGGTTAATGTGTGCAACATCGTCCGGAATGCGAAATATGAATTTAGATATACCATCTCCATCGAATCCTCGTCAAGACTCCCATCATTATCACCGCAGCTGCTTACAATTTTTTTGCTTTGACCAGGTTATCCTGATAGATGTGCTGCATCCGTCAGCCTGGAGGTAGTATGAAAAACGTCATTTGCATCTTCATTGTCTCATTAATCCTGGTCGGTTGTAACGAGAACAAGTTGCTGGATAGTGGTCAAACTCTGGAAGAGCGAAACTTTGAAGAACTGTCCATTGAAGAAATCTCACTTGAGGGCGTAGATCGTCTTTCAATTGGTGGTACATTCCAGGAGGTGATTCGTACGCAGGATGAATATGATCAGCTTATCTATGAGCGTTTCCAGAAGCCTCTGGATGACTACTGCAATAGTTGGTTTCCGGAGATAAGGCAAGAGTTAGAGCAGCAGCATCCGGAACTTTCTCCAGAAGAGATTCAGCAAATTCTCAATCAGAGATGCATAACACGTACCCCTGTATTTAAAGGACTTGAGAATGTAAAACACCCGGAGTTTGATTTCAGCAAATATACGCTTCTCGGACAAGATGCTCATGCAAGTGGTTGCAGGAAACCCGATTATGATATTAGCCTTACGAGTTACAGTCATGGGATTCAGTATGAATTCTACGTATTGATCACTCAGTACGGGCTCTGTTCGATGGCCATCGATCGAAATCTGTGGATTATTGCTCCCCGGATTCCGGAAGAAAGCGAGGTCGTTTTTGAGAAAGAATACTTGAGGATTGAGCAATAATAATTTTACAATTCAAAAATAAAAGCCTTTAATATCCTTACACAAAAAAATGAATTTGAAAAAAGGCATATCAATGACCAGAATCCGTGAGATAAATTAGAAAAAATACAATAACATCAAGTCTTTCAATAGTTTAGCTAATTTTGTATCTTCACCCAACAGGTGAAATATTGAAC
>SLQC01000414.1 GCA_007131625.1 Balneolales bacterium
ACACCGGCTTATTTTTTTTTAACACAATCGTTTTAGACAGAAGTGAAGCTATATGAATACATGGATGAATTTAAATATTACTGCTGCAATAACGTTTTCCGTTCTGCTTTCCTGTGCACCTGATCATCAGGATGATCGCATCAGGTCGTGGAGTGAAGATCCCCGGTACTGGCAATACAATGGCGAACCGGTACTGCTTCTCGGTGGCAGTGATCAGGACAATCCGTTTAATCATCCCAATCTCAGCGGTCACGGTATTGAGACACATCTGGATCTGCTTGTCTCGGCTGGTGGCAACTATATCCGGAACACCATGACCAGCCGTGATCGCATAGATAAGGAGAGTATATTCTTCAACGACGATAATATTTATCCATTCTACAAAGATTCTGATACAGGCTTGTACGATATTGAACGCTTCAACGATGAGTATTGGGATCGTTTTCGCCGGTTTCTCGACATGACGGCCGAGCGGGGTATTATCGTCCAGATCGAGATTTGGGATCGGGTTGACTATGCAAGGGATCACGTTGCATATGAAGCGCAAGGATGGTCTGGTCAGCCATTCAACCCGAAGAACAATATCAATTATACCAGTGAGGAGAGCGGATTGCCTGAGGTTGTCGATACCCATCCGGGATCACGGGAGAATCCCTTTTTCCGAACCACACCAGAGCAAGAAGACAATCCACTGGTGCTTCAGTATCAGGAAGATTTCGTAAACAAGCTTCTTGATATTACCCTTGAATACGGGCATGTGCTTTACTGCATCAGTAATGAGACTAATGAGTCGGAGTATTGGAGCGGTTACTGGGCCGATTTTATTCGGGACCGCGCTGATCAGGCTGGCAAAGGTGTGGAAGTCACGGAAATGTGGGATCCTGCCGACTTGACGGATCCGATGCACCGATTTACCTTTGATAACCCGGAACGTTACACTTATGTGGACATATCCCAGAACAATCACCAGATGGAGCAGATTCATTGGGACAACATGCAGCAAGCGCGGCAGCTGTTGGCCGATCCGCCGCGCCCCATGAACAGTGTGAAAATTTATGGTGGTGAACGGCATGGCGGTGGCGTATTGGAAGGTACACACAAGTTCTGGCGCAATATCATGGGTGGACTGGCTTCATCCCGTTTTCATCGACCCGGTTCCACGGTGGACTTTTACGGGCTTGGACTGAATGAACTTGCTCAAACACATATCCGGAGTGCCCGAATGCTTCAAAGCGAGTTCAATATTTTTGTCGCTGAACCAGATAACAATCTGTTAAAGGACCGAGGCGATAATGAAGCTTATTGCGCCGCAACACCCGGCGAACAGTATGCCGTGTACTTCACGGACGGCGGGGCGGTGCAACTGGATCTGAGGGACACCGAGGGCGAATTCCGGCTGCGTTGGCTGAATATCCTTGAATCGGCATGGGCAGGCGAATCGGTAGTCGATGGCGGTGAATATATTGATTTGAACGCACCTGATGAGGGTCAGTGGGTAGCCGTTGTTGTTTTACAGTAACGGAGTAATCAGAGGGCCTTTGCAAGGCAGACTCACAAGGATATAAAGTAACTATATCCGGATTTTTAAGTAGAGCGTAAAATGTTATGAATTTTTCCCGGCTATACATATCCTGCATAGTTTTAATCGGGTGCCTTTTTCTCATTTATTGGCTGTCTGCATGTACGAAATCAGATACCGTGGTTGAAGAAGACTTGCCGGTATTGACTCGTGAGAACAACGTTTTTAAACTGGATGGCGAGCCGATTCACCGGTTTGGGTTAAGAGCGGCCAACGCGCTTCAAAGTGATGAAATTACAGAAAGACTCATCGGCTCCCTAGAGGAATTGAAGGCCTATGGAATGCAGAGTATTGCTGTAACGATCCAGGGTGGTCGTTATACCGAGGGTGGCAACTCGGCGTTTAATGGCTTCAATCCGGACGGTTCACTGGTTCCTGATGTAGCCTACCGACTTGAACTTCTGTTGGACGAGATGGCTCACCAGAATATGATTCCGGTTGTGATGTTGTTTTACAGGGGACGTGATCAGGAACTTGTGGACGACGATGCCGTGCGAAATGCCGTAATCAACACCGTTGATTTTCTCAGGCCCTGGCCACACGTATGGATGCATCTCATTAACGAACCCGGTCATGGAGGCTTTGACCAGGAACTATTGTTGGCCGCAGAGGGTCAGGTCGAACTGTATGAACTGGCGAAAAAAACAGATCCAAGCAGAATTGTTAGTGTGAGCGATGAACCGGGAGCCAATGACGGGTTCTACGTTGATACCTGGGGGAGGATTTCCGAGACGGATCCTCCTTTGAATGGAAATGTATGTATTGAGTATGTACGTGGGGAGAGTTACACCAGCCCCGGTGTATTTGATGAAGGAGATCGACCTTATCAGGAAGTAGATGACTATAGGACCCAGGCGATTGCACATGCCAGGGAAACATATGAAGGCGGGGGATACTGGTTTTGGCATGCTGCCTGGCATCAAAAGGCGGATGAACCCGGCTGGCCTCGCTTCGACAAAGGCGGTGATGGTACGGCAGAAGACCCGGGTGTGGCATTCATCTGGGATGTCATGAGAGAACTTGCCTGGCCGGAAGAATAACGGTTCCCTCTAAGGAAGTAGTAATTCGGGGACATTATGAGATGATCAAAAAAGGGAAACTCCATGAGTTTGATATAACTTTACTCTTCGGTTGAGCGAACAATATGTACTAATGCACAATTTCGTTCGGGAATCAGATCCGTCAACCAGGAGCCCAGATCGACCACTCCTTTTCCATCGGGTGTTTGCCACATGAACATGATCCCCATTTGGTCTTCAATCCGGGCAAGACGCCGGTCGTTGACGCCTGCAATCCAGCGATCGTCCACCGTCATGAGCATAGCGACGATAACGTTTATAAAAGCATTAAAATGCTAAATCCAGAGGACTTATTCCATTATATTCAACAACGTTCCTTTTTTTTATATCCGTTTCTTCATCTGCGACAGTTGTGTTGATAATAAATGACAATAATAGAATATCTTTCTAATAAATTTTCTTTTGTTTCAGCGCGTTTGAATATTTTAAGTAATTGGGAACTAAAATTTCAGTCATTTTCCTGATAACTCATTGTAGTGTAGAGGAATATAGCGATGAAAAAATGTCCAGGGTGTTCGAACACAAAAATCTGGGAGTTGGTATTATGAAATTTTTTAATCATTTCACTTGCTTTCGAAACGGCCGCTGGACAATCACATGGCTTCTTGCCACTTTCTTAATTCCATCTGCGACGGTGACGGTACTTGCACAGGCGCCGGCTTATCCGCCGCAGTTCCCTGACGGGAAGCATGTTATTACAATACTGTCCGGCCAAATGCTTCGGTCTGACTCGGACCTGGTACGAGAAGATGTTGTGATCACACAAACAGCGCCAAAAGTCGACCTTTTCTTTTTTCCGGGACAGGATTATGCCGGGAATCCCTGGTCCAATTGGGGTGACGTATCCTATGCCGATGGTCGGTTCTATGCTACCATTGACGACCACCTGAGTCCGCGCGGTTCGTCGATGATATACGTTTACGACCCCGATGACAAAGAGATCCGGATGCTGGCCAACGTTCGCCGATTCCTGGAAACAGGTGACGGTTCCTACGTGACCAGTATCGAAGTCGATCCGACAGGCTGGTATCTGTACTATGTTCCGGGAGCCCACGGTAACGGAATCCTTGACGGCACTCCCGTCATACAGTATGACCTGCAGACAAATACGCCTAAAGTACTCGCATTCATGCACCCGGTAATTTATGATCAGACAGGCTATGCACCCGATGGGACCTTCGGTCTGGCTCTGGATGAAGCCGGTGAACGACTCTTTATTAACTGGAACGGTAATCGAGCAAACCGAGCCGGCTGGGACCACTGGGACGCCAGTCTGGGTATGGTTATTCACATTCCCGAGACGGAGCGACTTCCGTAATAGCGCAATATTAATGTCCCATCCGGGGAATGGGACATTAAATCATTAATATATAGAACCAATAGCAACATCGGCCAATTCAAATTTATCTTATCACAATAAGGAAGGAGGAAGCATGAAAAAGAAAAATATGATTTTATGGTTTCTGACTTGTGCGTTGTTTATCACTATCGGCTGTGATTCCGGATCCGAGCAAAATCGGATCGGGGGATTGAGTGACCAAAAGCGTGTATCTTATGCAGGAATTGGAGGAAGTGTAGACGTTGGGTCAGATGACTCAGATGACTCGTCATGGTATGTAGTAGAACAATTCTATAATCATACGCAAAGTATGTTGCAGGAGGTCATGGAGAAGGAGAGAGAGAATATGGAAGAGGCGTCCAGGCTGATGGCTGAATCAGTCAGAGAAGGCCGTTTGATCCATGTCTTTGGAACAGGTGGGCATAATATTATGGCCGGTATGGAGATTTTTAAAAGAGCGGGGGGATTAGTTCCGATAAATCCCCTTTTTCCGCCCGGTTTGTCTGTGGCTGACGCCCGTCCGGCAACGGAAAGGTTGATGGGTTATGCAAGAATAGTATTGGGTCACTATAATGTCCAGGAAGGAGATGTCATTCTTATTATCAACTGTAATGGGATTAACCCTGTTACTATAGAATCTGCATTGGAAGCAAGGAAAATGGGATTGAAAGTGATTGTAGTGACATCCAGTCAGTTTTCCCGGGGTATTCCACCGGGAACATTGTCAAGGCACCCGAGCAACAAAGACCTTTACGACCTTGGTGATATAGCCATAGATGCTTATGTGCCTTTGGGAGATGCTGTAGTTGATGTGGATAACTTTGATCAAAAAGTATCATCCATTTCCACAATGGCGAACACGTTTATTGTCCAGGCATTAACAGCTATGACCGTCGATAAATTGGTTAAGATGGGTGAAGAACCTGAAGTCTGGGCTAGCGCAAATGTGGAAGGCGGTACAGAAAATAACAGGCAGTTTAGTGAGAAATACAGGGGAAGGATTCAGCATTTAGCATTCTATTGATAGCGTGGAAGAATAAATCAAGCACAGTATGCTTTGACTGTAGCTTGCGCGTTAATCATTGCCCACACGACTCACGGGAAGGCCGGTTGTGTGGGCAATATCAAATTGGGCGTTCTGCTATGACCTTTTAAGGTGGGGTCCTGGTACACTAAGAGATAAGTATTTACTTCCGGCATTTGAGCAATTTATTATGGATTTCCATACGAGACAATGATGGGCGGGGTATTTCCCGAAATAAGGTCTTTGCCGGCCTGGCGGCAAGAGACAAGTCAACCATGGGGAATTTCTTTGGGTTCAAAGTACACCTTGTGATCAATGACAAAGGAGAACTGCTTAACTTTGTGTCCTGCTTTTAGGTCCACTCCACAGTGATTAAAGATCGTCCCAATGCGATTGGCATACTCACCCAGAACATTTCCTACCCGATTGACCGGCATCTCACTTTCTATGAGTATCATACTATAGGCATCAAACAGCATGGTAAACCCGCTGCCTTGGCGAGCCCAGGGGACTCAGAAGCTCTGGCGCATTATCCTGGGTGGGCAGGCTTCAGCCCGATTCCATCGACCCGGCGCTCTGGTGGATTACTATGGGGTTGGACTGAACAAACTTGGCCAAACGCACATCCGCAGTGCCCGAATGCTGGAAAACGAGTTTAATATTTTTGGGGCCATTCCCGATAAAGGCCAGTAGGTGGTTGTAGCAAAAAAATAACCAAGCGTTACATATATTGTCTCACATCTGTGCAAAGAATGTTACATTTGTCATAGTCAGTGTGGGTTTTTAGGATGTTTGTATTCGGGTTATTCTAAAAAAATAAAAAGTCCGGGTTACTGAATTTCACACTGGCTATTTTTTATGTAAACAATCATTTTGGACTGATTTTATGTAAACAATCGTTTTGGACAGATGTGGTTTTAACTTATAATTCGAAATATCAAATCAACCAGCTTTTAGAAAACTTATGCGACCAACCCTGCTCTGTTTTACTATGATGCTTCTATTGAATACCGGATGTGATTCAGATATCCGAAAAGAATTTTCAGATGAAGAGCCCATTGACCGATATGCACTTGTTACCCGTCACAACCCGGTTTTACTTCAGGCCGACAGGCTTTCACCACTCTCCATTGGAAATGGTGAATTTGCATTTACGGCCGATATCACCGGACTGCAGACATTTCCCGAATTTTTCAGTCGGGAAGCGGAGGAAATGCAAGCCGCACCCGGTCCTGACAGTTTTTTAAAACACACAGAACCTGAAGGGGCAACACCACTGGCAACGCAATCTCAATGGGGATGGCATACATTTCCGAATCCGAAAGGCTATACCCTTTCCGATGCCACGTCACTGTATGATGCCCATGGAAGGGACGTACCGTATGTAAGCGGACAAAATGCTTCGGCCGGTTCTTGGCTCAGGGAAAATCCACACCGGTTAAATCTTGCGCAAATCGGATTTGATTTAAAAAACCCGGATGGTGCAGCTGTGCAACTTGGTGAACTGGAAGGTATTAATCAGGAATTGGAACTCTGGTACGGAACAATCAACAGCCGCTTTGCACTGGATGGTAATATGGTCAATGTGCAGACATGGGTCCACCCTGACTATGATCATCTCTCTGCACGTATCGATGCATCTTCATTGAATAGTGATCAAATAGGTATTAAGATTGCTTTTCCTTATGGCAGAGGTTTGCATGCCGGTGATCCATCGGATTGGTCAAAACCGGAATTGCATACTACCCGGGAATCATCAGCCGGCGAACAATACATTTCCTGGAACCGCATACTGGATGATGACGAATATTATGTACATGTTACCTGGAGCGGTACCGGAGTGATTGCTGAACAGAAAAGACATCACTATCTGTTAACCTGGTCCGATACGGAAGAACCTCTTGAATTTACCATCACTTTTTCTGACAACCCGATCCGGAATAACCTGCCTGATGTATCAGAGACAGAAGATGCGGCCACTGAGTACTGGACAAATTTTTGGTCAACCGGAGGAGCTATAGACTTGTCACATAGCAGCGACCCGAGAGCTCATGAACTGGAGCGAAGAATCGTGCTTTCTCAGTACCTGATGGCAATTCAAAGTTCCGGATCCCTGCCACCTCAGGAGACCGGATTGACGTACAACAGCTGGTTTGGAAAATTTCACCTGGAGATGCACTGGTGGCACGGGGTTCATTTTGCATTATGGGACAGGCTGCCTATGTTGGAAAACAGTCTTGGCTGGTATGAAACAATAATGCCAAAGGCACGTGAAACAGCAGAACTGCAAGGTTATGAAGGTGTACGGTGGCCGAAGATGGTAAGTCCTGACGGGCGAGATTCACCATCGACCGTTGGAGTATTTTTGATATGGCAACAGCCTCACCCGATTTACTATGCAGAACTTGTCTATCGGGATAAGCCTGAATCTGAAACCCTCAGCAAGTATAAAGAAATCGTATTTGAAACTGCAAAATTTATGGCCTCCTATCCAGTTTGGGTAGAAGACAAAGGAGAATACGTTTTGGGGCCGCCATTGATACCGGCACAAGAGAGTCATCCCGCACGCACAACTTTTAACCCCGGATTTGAGCTTGCCTATTGGGTCTATGGTCTGGAAACAGCACAGGAATGGCGTGAAAGGCTGGGCCAGGAAAGAGACCCGGACTGGGATCACATTCTGGATCATCTATCCCCGTTGCCTGAAGTGGACGGGTTATACGTCAATGCAGAATCCGCACCCGAAACCTTTACCGATCCGGAGGAACGCCGGGATCATCCTACACTCCTGGCTCCCTGTGGTTTCCTCCCCTGTGATTATGTTGATAAGGAAACGATGAGAAGAACACTACATCGGGTTATGGAAACATGGAATTGGGATCATACATGGGGCTGGGATTACCCGCTGATAGCGATGACTGCAGCGCGACTCGGTGAACCCGAGATTGCCATTGAGGCCTTACTAATGGATGTCCAGAAAAATACATTTTTGACAAATGGCCATAATTATCAGGATACCAGGCTTACGATCTACCTGCCCGGTAATGGCGGCCTGCTCACAGCCGTTGCGATTATGGCGGCAGGTTGGGTAAATGGTCCGGATATTGATACTCCCGGTTTTCCGAAAGATGATAGTTGGGATGTACGCTGGGAAGGTTTAAAGCCAATGCTTTAACAGTTTTCTCTTTCAGCTTTTCTCTGTGAATACTGGTGTAGGATTCGACTTCCCGGTTGTTACGGATTCGACTTCCCGGTTGATACGATTTCGACTTCCCGGTTGCTACTGATTCGACTTCCCGGTTGATCATTGAGGATGATTTCATGAAGATCCCGCAGCGTTAACGAGATCGTCGTCTGTTACATCTCCTTCAAAAACCGCCGAAGGACGTACTGCAAAATCCCACCGTTTTGATAATAGGTGATTTCCACCTCGGAGTTTAGCTGAGCAATTGCCTTGAAGGCCACCTCGCTGCTGTCACTCTTTTTGGCAACGAGATCCAGTTCTTTGTTCGGTGTCAGCCCTTTGGAAATCCCTTTGATCGTGAACATCTCGTCGCCTCTCAGGCCAAGGCTCTCTTTCGATTCGCCAGGCTGGAAGCGCATCGGCAAAACACCCATTCCCACCAGGTTGCTGCGGTGGATCCGCTCGAAGCTCTCGGCGATCACCGCTTTGATGCCCAGCAGGTTGGTCCCTTTGGCCGCCCAGTCGCGCGATGAGCCGCTTCCGTATTCCTTGCCTCCCAGCACAACCAGCGGTGTTCCCTCCTCGGCGTATTTCAGCGCGGCGTCGTACACCGGCATTTCTTTTCCGCTGGGATGGTGGATCGTCCAGCCGCCTTCGCGGCCGACCAGCTGATTCTTAATTCGCACGTTGGCGAAAGTCCCGCGAATCATCACTTCGTGGTTACCACGGCGGGATCCGTAGGAGTTGAAATCAGTCGGCTTAATTCCCTTGCTGATCAGGTACTTTCCGGCGGGTGTATCCGGACCGATCTTCCCGGCGGGCGAGATGTGATCGGTCGTGATGAAATCCCCAAGCTTCAGCAGCACACGGGCGTTGATTACATCCTGCAGCGGCTCAGGTGTTTCGGAGATATCCTGAAAGAACGGCGCCTCCTTGATGTAGGTGGAGTTATTATCCCACTTATACACTTCGCCGGTGGGTGCATCGAGTGCTTTCCAGACATCGTCGCCTTCAAAAAGTGTAGCGTAGTTGCTGCGGAAATCCTCCGGCTCGATCACATTCTCCATCAGTTCGCGAATTTCTTTTTCTGTCGGCCAGATATCTTTCAAAAAGACGGGATCGAAATTGGGATCGTATCCCAGCGGTTCGTTGAGCATATCCAGGTCAACCCGGCCGGCAAGGGCGTATGCAACTACCAGCATCGGAGAGGCCAGAAAGTTCATTTTGATGCTCGGATGGATCCGCGCCTCGAAATTCCGGTTGCCGGACAGTACTGAAGAGACAATCATGTCGAATTCTTCCACCGCTTTGGCGATGTGCGGCGGCAAATCACCACTGTTGCCGATACAGGTGGTACAGCCGTATCCGACCACATGGAATCCAAGCGCTTCGAGGAATGGAAGCAGTCCGGATTTTTCGTAGTATTTGGTTACCACCTTGGATCCGGGTGCCAGGCTGGTTTTAACCCACGGTTTGACATTCAGAC
>SLQC01000147.1 GCA_007131625.1 Balneolales bacterium
AGATTTTATGACTCCCAGAATTGGATGTCCGGCTGTGCCGGCCGGCTCCCCGTCATCCTGAAAAAATTCCTGCGGTAGAAACGGATCATATCGCCATGCATAACAATGATGCGTCGCATCCGGATATTCTCGGGCAAGTTCAGACAGGCGGTTATTGATTGCACCGGGATCCATAACCGGATATGCAAAAGCGTAAAAACGGGATCCGCGATCGGTGTAGCGGGCCGATGCTGTACTGGTTAGAGTTTTTAATGATTCAACTGACATTATTAGTTTTTGATCGTAACTTTATCCAAATTGCACTTGATCATTGAATGGATCTATCAGGAATCTATGCAAACCAGATATCAGTTACGAAAAATAACAGTTAATTCCAAACTTCAGGAGCTCCAGATTACCTGGGCAGACGGACACCATAGCCGGTATCCCATGGAGGGATTACGAAATGCGTGTCCGTGTGTATTATGCCAGGGTGGTCATGATCAGATGGGTAAAGCAGTTGATCCGAAGATATTTTTACAGTCATCGGGCCGTAAAAGGGCGATCACTGATATTGTACAAATAGGTCACTATGCTATCCAGATTACCTGGGACGACGGACATCAAAACGGGATTTATCGTTTTGAACGTCTGAGAGATATGTGTCCGGTGGAACATGGTCTCATTTAAAGGCAGTTCATCCCTGAAAGACGGCCGGCTCGACTGGAGCGAGGAGTGGTTCCGCGATGCACAGGCCAATACTGGAACGTAGTTTCGTAATAAGAGCTGATCAAGTGCCGGAATTTACTTAAATAAGCTGTGTTTTGTGAGCTGCCAGGAGCACATTTGAACTTGTACATACATAGTAAAAAAAAATTTAAAAATCAGGGTCTTCACGAAACATTTCAATCTGTAAATCCGTACTAACGTGAAGTTACAAAGGTATCAGCTCCATTATTCTGCAACTCTCGGTCCAGACAAGTTGTTATCAAAGTATTTATTAATGTTTGAAAATTTCTTTTACGCTGTTTTTTGCACAATCATTATTCCACAATTTTTTTGTTTTAATCAGTTTACTCATGATATCAAATGGCAATGTCATGTCAGTGTCGCATAATCGGAGTGTTATCAGGTACTTCACAATCAGTAGCGCTGCGATGAAAGTTCGAACACTCTTATGCCTGGCACTTTTTTTGCTAATTCCGGGAACTTTTCAAATCGTATCTTCCCGTGCCTTATCGGGTGAAATCAGTGATACTTTAACTTTATCGCTGGATGAAGCGGTTCGAATGGCACTGGAGGACAATTTCGGACTGCGTAATGTAAGACTGGATCAGGAGACATCCGACGAGCAGGTTCGCGAAGCTTGGAGCAGTGTCTATCCCCAGGTGAATGCCAGTGGAAACTATACTCGTAATGTCGTGACGGCAAATCCTTTTGCCGGAAGTGCTGCAGAGGATCTGTTTGCCAGCTTTGGCGCGATCGGTTGGCTGAATTACAACGAACAGGCGCGAACCGACGGAGATGAAGCTACCCAGCCGATCACATATGAAGAGTATCTCGATCGTCAAATGCAAGGATATGAGGATGCAGGGATTACACCGCCGTCGTTTGATGATGACCCCTTCAGTATTGACAATCAGTTTGTTGCGTCACTGAGCATAACCCAGACACTGTTCAACGGTGCCGCATTTGCAGCTATTCGAGGAGTGGAGCAGTTTCAAAAATTGAGTGAAGAAGCTGTTCACAGAGAACGTCAGGTAGTTATTGATGAAGTCCGGAAGGCCTATTTTTCTGCTTTGCTCGCCAAACAGCAGGTGGATGTCCTGAAAAAAAGTGTCGATCGTTTGAGCAGGACTGTGGAGGACGCCCGGCGTACAGCTGAGCAGGGACTCAGTTCCAGGTATGAAAAACTCAGCGCGGAGGTAGAGCTTGTCAACCTGGAAACGGATCTGATTGACGCGGAAAATCAGGCGGAACTGGCGGTGAAACAAATCAATCTTCTGCTGAACCTGGATGTAAGCCGCCCGGTCCGGCTTTCCGGTGACCTTACCATGGCGGCAATGCAGCCCGTCGGTGATGTATCACTTGAAGAGGCTGTTGATATTGCTCTTGAACACCGGCGTGATCTTCAACAGGCCGAAGGTTTTATCGAGATAAACCGTATCAACGAAAGCATAAGCAGGTCGGCATACCGGCCAGTTGTCAGTGCTTTTGCAAATCTGGATTATATCGGAAGGGTACCAGATGACCGGCAGGTGGTGATCAGTAACTTTGACGATCCTTTTCGATTCGATAGTCAATCGCGCAGCTTCTTTCATGACTCCTACTGGAATCCCAATTTAGCTGTAGGGGTCAATGTCAGCTGGAGTATTTTTACTGGATTTCAAAATCAGTCCAGAGTGCAACAAAGCCGCATCGAGTACCGAAAAAGTGAACTGCATTACGAGTATTTGAGTAATGTCATTCGGCTTGAAGTCGACCATGCGCTTCGAAATCTAAAAACCGCCGAGCGTCGCATCGAAAGTCAGAAGCGCAACATCGAACAGGCACAGGTGAATTATAATTTCGCACGAACACGACTGCAGGAAGGAGTCGGCAACAGCCTCGAAGAGCGTCAGGCATCCATGCTGCTTGATCAGAGCCGGCTTTCCTTTCTGGCTGCCGTTCACGATTATCTGGCTGCCGTCAGCAATTTCGAACTGGTTATCGGCATATCGATCGACCATGTGCAACCATAATTACTCTAATTTTATTTGATCAAAATGGGCAATGAACCCTCTTACTATGAATGCATATTACAGAATTGTTACCGTACTACTGATGATCACCGTTTGGACGGCATGTGATGATTTCACTAACAATGGCAGTAATGACAGTGATCCACAAACCCGGGTGGTCGTGGTTGAGACCATAAAGGTGGAACCGTATGAATTTGAAGAAATGATTCGTGTTACCGGTACTGTGGAGGCGATGGAGGATGCCACTATTTCTGCTGAAACTGCCGGTAGAATTCGCTCAATTGTGGATCGGGGAGCCACTGTTAATGTAGGAGATGCTTTGGTGGAACTTGACGATCGCATAGTCCGGTCATCGCTTGAGATGGCTCGAACCAATTATGAGTTGGCTGAAGATGCCTTCCAACGACAGGAACCACTGCTTCGGGACTCCATTATCAGCACGATGCAGTACAATCAGGCCAGAGCGCAGCGCGATCAGGCAAAATCACAGCTTGAACAGGCTGAAAAGCAGATGAGCGATTCTCGTTTGGAAGCTCCGTTCCGCGGAACCATTGAGGAACGGATGGTCAGCGTCGGAGAGCTGGTGAATCCGGGTGTGCCTGTATTGCGGCTGGTGAATATCGATCGGGTTCGCATCAATGCTGGGGTGCCGGAGCGCTATATCAATGATATTCAAAGGGGTACCGAGGTTAATGTGATTTTGAAGTCTTACAGCGGTGAGAAGTTTGAAAGTGAAATCCGGTATTCCGGAAGCATGATCGTTCCGGAAACACGTACGTTTCCAATTGAAGTCGTAATGTCGAATGGGGAGAGACTCCTGAAACCGGAAATGGTTGTTAATCTTGAAATCATCCGAAAAGTGTGGGATCAGGCGTTGGTCGTCCCCAGAACAGCACTGGTGCGTGATGAAGACGGTTTGTTGCTATATGTCGTTCGCAAAAGCAACGATCAAATGATAGCCGAAACAAGAAGGGTTCGTACCGGACCTGCATCCGGGTCTCTTATTATTATTGAAGAGGGAATTGAACCCGGAAACGAAGTGGTGGTAACCGGACAAACCAATGTTAGTGACGGAGATATATTGCGTGTCCAGAATCAACGCAGTTATGACCGCTACAGGTAATTAGTAAATAAAACAGGTTATATCCCCTTGAAACAACTCGGTCCGGCATACTCATTTATTTTGTGCACATATTTTATTCCTGAAACATGTAATAACCATGGTGAACGCTCTCGACATACAGACGGATAAATAAACCATGGGTGCTCCATCTTTCGATAGACATTGGAAAAAATAAATAGATGAAAGTAATTGAACAAGCTATACATAACAAAACACTGATTGTGGTATTGGCCGGAATTCTTGTGGTAGCCGGACTCTATTCCTATATCTCAATACCCAAAGAATCGGCACCATCAATTGATATACCGTTGTTTATCATATCAACAATCTACCCGGGTATTGGACCGGCCGATATGGAGTCGCTTGTCACTCAGCCGCTGGAACGGGAATTGCAGGGAATTGAAGGTGTCAGTGAGATCCGGTCGACAACATTCGAAGGATTCAGCAGTATCATCGTGGAGTTTGACCTGATTGTGGAAAATATGGAAGCCAGCCAGCGTGTGCGTGAACAGGTGGATTTGGCCCGGTCGGAGTTGCCATCGGATGCTGAGGATCCGATAATAACGGAGTTCAGCATTGACGATTTTCCCATTATGACGGTGAACCTGGCAGCGGATTATTCCCTGGCGCAGCTAACTCTGATCGCCGAACGACTTGAAGACGAGTTAGAGTCCATTGCAGGTATCCGGGAGGTCGATGTCATTGGAGGGATTGAGCGTGAGGTGCAGGTGAACGTGGACTTGTCTGCAATGAAGGGTTATAACATTTCGTTTCAGCAGATTATCGGTGCCATCCAGGGCCAGAACCTTACGATTCCGGGGGGTAATGTGGATGTCGATCGTCTGTCGTATCTACTGCGAATCACCGGCGAATTTCAACATCCCAACGAAATCGAGGACCTGGTGGTTTTTGCTCCGGCTTCCGGAGGCGGAGGTGGTAACGATCAGCAACCCAAACCGCTTGGAATGGTTTATATGCGTGATCTTGCCGAGGTGTTATACGGCTTCAAGGATCGTGAAAGTTATGCCAGACTGACCGCCTACAAAGTTGAAAGCGACGGCGGGCCGCTTATCCCTGTTCAGGATGATGAAATACTGGAAAAACGGGTGGTCAGCCTTGATATCAAACAGCGATCAGGATCAAATATTTTGGAAATTGGCGAAGAAGTGCAACATGTCCTGTCAACATTCAATTTCCCAGCCGGAACCCAGATTGTGGTGACAAACGATGCAAGTGACGATATCAAAAGCCTGATCAGCGACCTGGAGAATAGTATCATGAGTGGGATGCTTTTTGTCGTGCTGGTGCTGGTTTTCTTTTTGGGTATTCGGAATGCATTGCTGGTTGGTACCGCTGTTCCGCTCGCCATATTTGTCGGGTTTCTTGTGATGAGCCTGATGGGCATTACGCTCAATTTTGTAATTCTGTTCAGCTTGATCATCGCACTGGGACTTCTGGTAGACAATTCGGTGGTAATCGTTGAGAATATCTACAGGTTCCGGGAACTGGGGCACGAACGGTTTGAAGCCGCTCGGATGGGTGCGAATGAAGTTGGATATGCCCTGCTGGCTTCGACAGCGACCCTCGTCGCAGCTTTTCTGCCGCTGGTATTCTGGCCGGGCATTATCGGCAAATTTATGAGTTACCTGCCGATAACATTGATCATAGTGATGTTAAGTTCACTCTTTATTGCGTTGGTTATCTATCCTGTATTGACTGGATATTTCGTAAGGCTCGATCATGAAAAGAAAAAAGAGAAAAGCCGGCTGGCTCGCCTAACTATCTGGATTCTCATAGCTTTTTTGGCAGCAGTGATAGGATTCAGCAATTATATCACACTTATCGTATTGCTGCTGGTTGTGCTCTTTTTTGTGGTATCATACCGGCTTGCTGTGAAACCAATGAGCATCTATTTTACGCAGTCCTTTCTACCGATATTCATAGAAAAATATAAAAATTTTCTCGGCTGGTTGCTCCAGCGAAACTATAAGGTAAAGGCGGCTCACTGGCGCAATATGTTCAGTCTGTCCGCCCTGACTATCGGATTCCTGCTGCTTGTTGTAGGTGGAGTACTGGCAGCTTTTCTCGGAGAAGCGGCTCTGGTCGTCGTTATTCCGGGCGGCATTGTGCTTGCCATAGGAGCTGTCGGAGTGATTGTCCATACCCTGGAATCGGTAATCCTTGGCGGCAAGCGAAGCGTTTTCGCCGGTGCGGTCATCGCTGTAATTTTTACAATCATTATACTCAGTTTTCGGATGATGGGAGCTGAGGTGACTATCCCTGTTTTCATGACGCTTATGGGGATTCCGTTCTTTGTCATAGTTATCGGCTTACTCGGGATGTTTCGTACACGTAAATCCCCGATTATTCTGACTGATAACCGGGCGCGGCTGCTGAATACGGCATTTGGTGCCATGTTCGGAATTCTGCTGGTATTTTATCTGGCTCCAACGGGTGTTTCCTTTTTTCCCAATACCGATCCCAACCGTATTGATATCAGTATTGAAGGTCCGCTCGGTATGAATATCGACACAAGCGATGATATGGTTCGAGAGATTCAGCAGAGACTGAACCGGATGATAGATGCAAATCCGGAAACCAAGGCAGGCATCGAAAATGTCCAGGTCAATGTCGGTATTGCCGCCACAGGTGGCTTCGGGGCAGGCATGCCGAGTCCTGAACGTTCACGAATATCACTGAATCTCGTTGACTTTGCCGATCGAGAAGAATCAAGCACCACCACTATGGCAAAAATACGGGAGGCTGTCAGCGGGATTCCTGACGCTTGGATCCAGGTGGAAGGTCAGGAAATTGGGCCGCCTACCGGTCCGCCGGTTAACATTGAAATTTCGGGTGATGATTTCGCCCAGGTGGAACGCATTACCCGGGAAATTCGTCAGAAACTGCAGGTTGCCGAAGTAACTGGTTCCATTCCAGGACTTGTGGATGTCCGCGACAACATAAGTGGCGGTCTTCCCGAGTATAATATCCGGATCGATCATGAAAAAGCACGGCAATTCGGCCTCAGTCTGTCGGATATTGCCCAGACGGTCCGCATTGCCATTAACGGACTGGTGGCCAGTACGTTTCGTGACGGCGAAGATGAATATGATATTGTTGTTCGGCTAAAAGAAGAGGATAGGCGTGATCTTGACAATCTGCGCGATCTCATTGTGCATCAGATGGGAATGCAGATTCCGCTGGTGTCGGTGGCAGACTTTGATGAAGGAGTGGGTCCGGGCCGTATCACGCGGCTCAATATGCAGCGAACTGCTGTGGTTGAAGCCGATGCCGGGCCCGGATTCAGCGGTCCGCAGGTTCTTGGCCAGGTTCAGGCGCATTTGGCTGACTACGAGGCGTCCATTCCGGTTGGTTATACGATGCGTTACACAGGTGAAAGTGAGGATCAGGAAGAGAGTTTCGGGTTCCTGACAACTGCGCTTCTGATTAGTTTTGCACTGATATTCATGGTGCTTCTGGCCAAATTCAACAGCCTCATCACGCCGTTCATTATAATGATTGCAGTCGGACTCAGTCTGTTGGGAGTATTTCTCGGATTGTTAATAACCCGGACGGAGTTCAGTGTAATGGTATTTGTCGGGATCATCAGTTTGGCCGGAATTGTCTGCATCAATAATATTGTATTGGCCGAATATGTCAAACAGCTGCTCGATAAGGGATATTCACGGATGAACGCGATCGTGGAGGCTGGTGCTATCAGGCTTCGTCCCGTTTTGCTTACCGCACTGACGACGATTTTGGGACTTGTGCCGCTCACTTTCGGGATCAATATCGACTATATTGGATTACTGACATCATTTGACCCGGCATTTCAAATCGGGACCGAGAGCACGCAATTCTGGGGTCCGATGGGTATTACCATCATTAGCGGGTTGTTGTTCGCGACTTTCCTGACTCTGGTCATTGTGCCGGTGATGTACTCGGTATTCGAGTCACTCTCGGATAGGGTGCTCAGGATGTACCGCTTGAAATAATTGCGATCGTACACCGGCTGATGCAGACAGGTCGACCGCGGTCATCTGTGATCTGAATATGCCAAACATGGGATGTGCGTCCCTGATGCAGTATGGTCGCCTCGGCATGAACGGATCCGTCGCTTACGGGGCGCAGGTGGTTGGCATTGATCTCGAGACCTGCTATGTGGTTTGTCTCGGGGGAAACGAGCATCCAGCTACCCAGTGATGCGAGAGTTTCGGCAAGGGCGACTGATGCTCCTCCGTGTAGTATTCCGAAGGGTTGTTTAACGATTTCCCCGACTGGCATGGAGGCTTTCACCAGCCCGTGATCCAGCTTTGTTAATGTAATGGAAAATGCCTCAATGAGCCCTGGCTTGCGCTCTGCAAGATAATCTCTCCAGCGTTGTTCAAATTCCGGTGCGATGTGCATAACAGGATCGGTTTCCGTTATCGGATTGATTCAGTCAACGGGAATCAGAGGCTGTCGGCCGATTGATTGCGCAACCGGATGAGCCCTTCCATAACCGAGACAGCTTCACCGGCAATTTGGATGAGACTCACCTTACCGTCGCGTATCACCATATTCACATTCACTATACCGGGACGGTTGACATATTCACCCTGAGAGCCGCGGAATGAGAAATGTTTTTTCTTCGGGTCGAGGAAACCGTTCTCCCATAAAAAAGCCGCCATTGGACCATTTGCTGTTCCGGTGACAGGATCTTCAAATATTCCGATCGATGGTGCGAAGAACCTCATTACCCAATCTTCTTCAAGATCACTGGTGTCGGTTGATACTACAGCAAAACCGGCGAGATCATGCCGTTCATTCAATTTTCGCAATAAATGCTGGTTTGGTTCAAGCGTTTCCAGGCTCTCAAGACTGCGGACTGGCACATAACAGAAGCCGAAACCCGTGATCTTGGGTTTGACTTTTTCACTCAGTTCGATATCGGATAATCCCAGTGCGCCGCACAGATAGCGGATATCGCCGGGATAAGGGAAAAAAATCGGGGTCGGAAGCGTAAGTTTGATATATGGCCGCAAATCGACCCACTCCACATCCACAGTCAGCACTTCGGTTTTAGTCTCAACCAGAAATGATTGCGGTTCATTGACCTGGAGACCGAACCGTCCCTCTTCGGCAAGCACATGAAACACGGCGATGGTGGCATGGCCGCAGAGGTCCACTTCCTGGGTAGGGGTAAACCACCTCAGTCGCAGGTCGTTTTTTTCGCTTTCAGCCGGAAGAACAAAAACGGTTTCGGAGACATTCATCTCCCGGGCGATATTCTGCATATCCGTGCCGCTCAAATGTTCGGCATCCAATACCACACCGGCGGGATTGCCGGTAAACGTTTTACGGGTGAAAGCATCAATCTGCCTGAAGCGAACGGTTGAGACGGCCATGGCGGTCAGCGGCTGAAGTGAAATGGGCGACAATCAATTAATTGCCAGTAATTCGACATCAAAAATCAGAGTGGCGTTGGGTGGAATAACACCCCCGGCTCCGGATTCGCCATAACCCAGTTCTGGAGGAATTACAAGGGTACGTTTTTCCCCGACCGACATATCAAGCAGGCCTTCATCCCATCCTGGAATAACCTGTCCATCCCCGACCGGGAACTCAAAAGGTTCATCACGCAGGGTCGAGCTATCGAACATGGTGCCGTCTTCAAGATAGCCGGAATAGTGAACCAAAATCAGATCGCCAGCCTCCGGTTGATCGCCATTACCTTCTTCGTGAACATAGTACTGCAGGCCACTATCCGTTGTTTCAAGAGCAGTCTCGTCGAAACCCCATTGTTGAGGCGGTTTGGAGATGGAGACCAGCTC